>JANYAB010000137.1 GCA_025355225.1 Bacteroidota bacterium | reverse complement strand
AATAAATCCGAAATCGAACATCCGACATCAGATCTATTTTATTGTTGATAAATAATGCGGGAACATCTCGCGCCATACTGGCCAGTCGTGGCTTGCAAATGGGCGGACATCCAACCAATGGTTAATGCTTTTTTGTGCCATTATGTTTGATAGCCTGTTATTATCCCCCCGGCAAATATCATGTTCGGCCGTACCCAATATTATGTTCATTTGCCAAAGCTCGTGCTGGTTACTGCCGGGTAAAAAATCTACCGGATTATTATAAAATACGTCGTCGTTATAAAAGCCATCGGTGAATTGCCTGATATCAAACGACCCGCTCATACTGAACAAATGGCCAGTCCTGTCGGGATGTTTTAATCCAAAGTTTGCTGCGTGATAGCCACCGAAGCTAGCGCCTGCAGTAGCTACTTTACCTACCCCGGTTTCGTGCATGGCCCAGGGTGTTAGTTCCTCATAAAGCATTTTATCATAAAAAGCATAGTTACGGGCCCTTACAGACGGGTGCACCCCTTTGTTATACCAGGTAAGCCAGTCAAAACTATCAGGACAATAAATCTTGACCAATCCCTCATCCACAAACCATTTTACCGCATCTATCAAGCCCTCATCTTTATTCTGAAAATAGCGTCCCTGCGAGGTAGGAAATAAAATTACCGGGTAACCGCGGTCGCCAAATACAAGCATTTCCAGGTCTAATCCTAAATTATGCGAATACCATTTATGATATCGTTCGGTCAAAATAATAGGTGGTTTTTGAAATTGTAAGTTAGTGGGTTTGATTTAAAAAGACAACATTATGTCAATTTATTCCGTAAATGCAATTTAAATAAATTGATACAACTATTTTTGTCCCCTTATAATATTTTGAATTAAGATGTACCTGAGTTGGCCCGAGATTGAAATGACTGTCGCTGAAAATGAAATTACCATAAATTCTGATGCGCTAAAAAGAGAAGTTACCATCACTTTATTGATGCCTGAAGGGCATGACCGGTCAGAGCCGATTAATTTGCTTTTACTAAATGATGGCCAGGAAACAGAAAATCTTAAGTTAAAGGAAACCCTTGAAGAGTTATATGAAACTGGCCGCATAAAACCGGTATTGATTGCTGCTATACACGCCAGCGACGAACGTTTGCATGAATACGGCACTGCAGGTAAACCCGATTATAAGATGCGGGGCTCAAAGGCGACAGCATATACCCAATTTATTACGACAGAATTACTGCCAGCGATAAAAAAGGAAACGAATTTTCGGGGTTTTGACATTACGGCTTTTGCCGGATTTTCTTTAGGAGGCCTCTCAGCGATGGATATTGCCTGGAATCATTCCCGCTTTTTTGACAAAGTAGGTGTGTTTTCTGGTTCTTTCTGGTGGCGAAGCAAGGAATTGGGGAAAAGCTATAAGGATAGCGACCGGATAATGCACAGTATCATCAGAGAGGCAGCCGATAAACCTGAACTTGAATTTTGGCTGCAAACCGGAACAAAAGACGAAACCGCTGATCGCAATAAGAACGGAATCATTGATTCCATTGATGACACTGTAGACATTATAAAAGAATTGGAAAATAAAGGCTACGCCCGTCCTGCTAATATACAGTACCTCGAAATGGTTGGCGGAAACCACAATGTAGCCACCTGGGCCGATGCTATGCCCAAGTTTTTGGCGTGGGCGTTTGGAAGATAGGTATACTTACAACACCATCTATAGTGCTGGATGCGAACACAACCTGTATCGTTAACGAACATAATCTTTTTTAATTGATTTTAATTAATTGATTATTAGTTTGTTATAAACCGGCATGGAACTGGCGATGCAACTCGTAATAAAATAAGGACTATGAAAAATTTTAAATCATCAGCACTTTTAGTTTTACTTATTAGCCTGATTGCTTCAGCTACTGCGTCCGCTCAAAACAAGGATGCCTATACTTACAAACCCGAATCGAAGGAGTTGTATGATACCATTGTACATATGGATAGCGTGTATTTTAACGCTTACAACACCTGCGACATGGATAAGCAAGCGGCTATTTACGCCGATAGCATCGAATTTTATCATGATAAGGGAGGGCTAATGACCTCGAAACAAGCTCTCCTGGATGCCATCAAAAAGAATATTTGCGGTAAGGTGACCAGGGTGCTGGTGAAAGGAAGCGTAGAAGTTTACCCTATATCCGGTTTTGGCGCCGTGGAAATTGGCCTTCACCGGTTCATCAACCATGCTGAGAGCGAAATACCATCCAAACCCGATAAATTTATTGTGATCTGGCGGCTGAAGAACGATAAATGGCAGATAACGCGGGTTGTTAGCTTGCATTGATGTTATGCCCAAGTTTCTGGCATGGCGTTTGGAAGATGAGAAGCCCATTTGTTAACTCTAAATCATTATTCGGTCAATAAGCCTTATTCGCTTTAAAATTCCATATATTAAGCGTATCTTTGCGCAAAATTTAGAAGCCGCATTTTCATGCAAAAGATAAGAAATATAGCGATCATCGCTCACGTTGACCACGGTAAAACCACCTTGGTTGACAAAATATTACACAGTTGCGCCATTTTCCGCGAGGGACAGGAAACAGGTGAATTGATATTAGACAATAACGACCTGGAACGTGAACGAGGAATAACTATCGTATCCAAAAACGTTTCGGTAATGTATAAAGATGTTAAGATCAATATCATCGATACCCCTGGTCACGCTGACTTCGGCGGCGAGGTGGAGCGAGTATTGAAAATGGCTGACGGCGTTTTATTATTGTGCGATGCGTTTGAAGGCGCTATGCCTCAAACCCGTTTTGTTACCCAAAAGGCTTTGGCTTTAGGCTTAAAGCCAATTGTGGTTGTAAACAAAGTGGATAAAGAAAATTGCCGCCCCGAAGAAGTTTACGAACAAATATTTGAGTTGTTCTTCAACCTGGAGGCCACCGAAGATCAGCTGGATTTCCCGGTTATCTATGGTTCGTCTAAACAAGGCTGGATGAGCACTGATTGGAAACAACCGACAGAAGACATTTTCCCGTTGATGGATGCCATATTGGCAAATATCCCGCCTGCACCGGTATCTGAAGGCACTTTGCAAATGCAGATCACCTCGTTAGATTATTCATCTTTCGTAGGTCGTATCGCTATTGGTCGCGTTGCCCGCGGTACTATTAAGGAAAATATGCCGGTATCGCTGGTAAAACGCGATGGCACCATCCAAAAATCAAGAATAAAAGAGCTTTACACTTTTGAAGGATTGGGTAAAGTAAAAACCACATCAGTAAGCTCGGGCGATATTTGCGCGGTAGTTGGTATTGAAGGTTTTGATATTGGCGATACCATTGCCGATTTTGAAAACCCGGAACAACTGGCTGTTATCAAAATTGACGAGCCTACCATGAATATGCTTTTCACCATCAATACTTCACCGTTTTTTGGTAAGGAAGGTAAGTTTGTAACCTCACGCCATTTACGTGACCGTCTGTACAAAGAAATGGAAAAAAACCTGGCGCTGAAGGTTATTGAAACCGAGTCGCCGGATTCGTACCTGGTTTATGGCCGTGGTATCCTTCACTTATCAGTACTGATCGAGACCATGCGCCGCGAAGGTTATGAGTTGCAGGTAGGTCAGCCGCAGGTTATTATTAAAGAAATTGACGGTGTTAAATGCGAGCCAATCGAAACCCTGATCGTGGATGTTCCCGGAGAAGTTGCCGGTAAGGTAATTGAACTGGTAACCCAACGTAAAGGCGACCTGCTGGTAATGGAGCCAAAAGGCGACTTGCAGCATTTGGAGTTTGATATCCCTGCACGCGGTATCATCGGTTTACGTAACAACGTGTTGACTGCTACAGGTGGCGAGGCTATTATGGCACACCGCTTTAAAGCTTACGAACCTTGGAAGGGCACTATCCCGGGCCGTTTAAATGGTGTATTGGTATCTATGGATACTGGTAAAACTACCGCATTCGCAATTGACAAATTACAGGACAGGGGACGTTTCCATATCGATCCGGGTACCGATGTTTACGAAGGACAAGTATTAGGTGAGCACATCCGCGACAATGATTTGGTGATTAACCTCACGAAAGGCAAGCAGTTAACCAACATGCGTGCTTCGGGCAGTGATACCAACGTGCGTATTTCCCCTGCCATTAAATTCTCGTTAGAAGAGTCGATGGAATACATCCAGGCTGATGAATATATCGAGGTTACCCCGCTAAGTATACGTATGCGTAAGATATTCCTGAACGAGAATGATCGCAGGGTAAACGCTAAGAAGTTTGTGAACCAGTAATCAAAAAAAATAAATATGAGCTCTCTGTGAATAACAGGGAGCTTTTTTTGTGTGCAATAGTTGTAACATCACAGATAGTTAACACGGAAATGATGTCGTTACCGAATTAATACCGTATGTTTGGTACCTAAACTTTATCATAGTGAAAAAACTTCTACTCCCATTTGCCATTGTAATCCTTGTTGTAATTGCGTTTGCATCATGCGCTAAAAAGAATGACCCTGTACCTGATCCGCTTAAATCAATTGTCTTAAGTAAAGACACCTTAAAAATGAATGTAGGCGATGCTAAAAGTATCACCGTTTCTCTTACACCATCTACTTTTGACAAAACTCAGCTAATTTGGCATTCATCAGATAACACGATTATTACGGTTAATGCCACTGGGGTAATAACTGCCCTAAGAGAAGGTGATGCGTACGTTACCATTACCAACCAGGCAGCTACAATAACATCGATATGTTTAGTGACAGTTCTACCGGAGCTTAAATCCCTTAATTTAGTTAAAGACACCATAAAAATGACTGCCGGGGATACCAGAATAGTAAGCTTCACACTTCTGCCTGTTAATTATGATAAAACCGCCCTGGTTTGGCATTCATCTGATACTACAATCCTTACGGTTAATAATACCGGGACAATAACTGCAAAAAAAATGGGCGATGTAATACTTTCGCTAAGCAACCAAAGCAAAACCGTTTCGGCTGTTTGCTTGGTTTCTGTTTTAGCAAAGCCAATCGTTCCCAAAGTTGACAGCTTGAAACTTGGCCTGATTGCTTACTATCCATTTAGTTTTGACAGTGCTGTGGATTCGTCCGGCAATGGCAATGACGGTACTATTTATAACATGACATCAATACCGGATAGGTTTGGTAAAGCAAATTCGGCATTCCATTTTGATGGCTACAGTAGTTATATCCAGGTAACGGACAAACAGGCCTTACGCTTGAGTAATACTGACTTTACAATAAACTGCTGGATAAATTTAGCGAATTACGATCCCTCTTTTGGTGCGCAAATAATCGATAAAAGATTTCCTGGTGCAGGTGGTGGTTGGAGCAGTTCTATAACTGGTTATGCTTATCAAAGTACAGGACAAGGGCAGCTTGGACTTCTGTTTTTTGGAGAAGGGAGCGGTAATACAACTGCTGTGGGTACAAAACCCATTAATTTAAATAAATGGTATATGCTTACTACTGTTTATAAAGCCAGTGCGCAACAAATTAGTTATTATATTAACGGAGTTCTTGATAATACGATATCAAATTTCCCTTCACCCAATCCGACAATATCTGCTGATATGTATATTGGTAAGGATAACCCAAATGTTTCTTCTACAGGATATTTTCTTAACGGGTCCCTGGATGATCTGCGTTTTTATAATCGTACTCTTACTCTTTCAGATATCCATAAACTATATAACTTAACCTACTAATAGATAGTAACATATAGCATCTACTATAGATAATGTAAAATATCTATAAACAAAAGGGGAGATTGTTCTCCCCTTTTTCTTTTTAATAAATATGTAAGTATAATTGCTGTTTATTTAATGGATCAGCATTTTTTTTCAAATACCTACCAAAAACAATTAAATTAGCAGCATGAAAGGCAATAGCCGGTTAAACCCTTCCATATTCCACACCAGATATATCGCCCTTTCTCAATTAAGGGTAGCTACACTCAAAGAAATAAAGAATCTTACCAATCAAAATAAAA
>JANYAB010000134.1 GCA_025355225.1 Bacteroidota bacterium | reverse complement strand
TGCGCAAAAAGATAGAAAAAGATTTTAAAAGTAAATTGATCCATACGGTAATCGGCATGGGTTATATTTTAAAACAAGGCAGTAGATAATGAAAATAAAGAACAGGCTTGCCCTTTATTTTACCCTTATTACCGCGGTGATCTTGGTTATTGCTCTGGCTATCATTCTTTTAACTTTTAATTCATTTGTTAAAGGAGATTTTTATGGCCGTTTAATGGACAGGGCAAAGGTTGCCGCACAACTATATCTCGAGGCGGATGAGATATCTGCAGATTCATTAAATCATGTACGTGAACGTTACCTTAAACAGCTCCCGGGCGAGGTGACCCGTTTCTATGATGATCGGAATACAGCATCTTTTATTAAGGACAGGCAGCAATATTGGAGCAGCGATGTGATCAACCTGGTGCGCAAACGAAAACAGATGGCGTTTACCGAGGGAGAAAGGCAAACGGTAGGGATTTATTACAATGATAACCAGGGAAATTTCGTCATCCTGGTATCAGCTGCGGATACGCAAGGCCATACCAAGATTAACGACCTTGTAGAAATAATGTTCATTATGTTCGTTTGCGTCATCACGGCGCTGTTTTTTATAGGCAGGTGGTTTGCCAAAAAAGCGCTTGAACCAATTGATGATATTATTATACAGATGCAGCAGGTCCGTGCCAGTAACCTGAGCTTGCGGATAAGCGAGGGGAATGGAAAAGACGAGATCAGCAAACTTGCGCAGAACTTTAACCGCCTTTTAAAACATCTTGACAACGCCTTTGAGGTGCAGCAAACATTTGTTACCAATGCCTCGCATGAATTGAAAACACCCATAACAAGCATTATCGGCGAAGTTGAGGTTGCGCTTAACAAAACACGCACAACGCATGAGTACGAACAAATTCTACAATCTGTTTTAACAGATATTGAACGTTTAAACGAAACGGTCACCGGTTTAATGGAACTGGCGCAGGTTGATATGAGCTACACCCAGGCAACTTTGGGCCCGGTAGCCATTGATGAACTGATATGGGAGCTGGCAGACTACTGGACCAACAAGTTGGGGAAAGGACTTTTTGTGGTAAGCATTCAGCATTTACCGGATGACCCGGAGAAACTGCTGGTACCGGCTAATAAAGCATTATTAACCATAGCCTTAAATAATATTATTAGCAACGGTTACAAATTTTCGGGCAGTAAACGTTTGCAATGCAATTTGTATGCCGATAACAATCGTGTAAGCATTACAATTATCGACTCAGGCATAGGCATTCCGCCAGAGGAAATGGAAAAAATATTTCAATCCTTTTACCGGGGTACAAACGTAAAAGAGTATTACGGCAATGGCATAGGTTTATACATTACCGGCAAAATCATCAATCTTTTTAATGGCACCATTAGTGTTGAACCTAATCGTGATAGAGGCACTGCAATTTCCATTGAATTTATTCGATAAAATTCTAATCCCATTCTAATCCTGCTTTAATTCTGCTTTAATACTGCCGCTCTACCTTTGCGCATATCAAATAAACTATGCATATAAAGTTTGTTCGCGTTTTGTTACTGCTGCAAATAGGGGTTATAACTTTTGGGATTACTGCCCGGGCACAAGATCAGGTTAACGACACCCTCAAACTAACTGTCAAACAAGCCGAAAATCAATTCCTCAAAAATAATTTACAACTGATAGCACAGCGTTATAACATTGATAACGCCAGTGCAGCGATTATCACCGCGCGCCTGTTTCCTAATCCTGATTTTAGCTTTAATAACGGTATATCTGCAACCAATGTAACCCAGGGGCCTGCCTATAAAGAACAATCATTCAGCATATCGCAGCTTTTCACAACCGCAGGTAAGCGTAATAAAAGTATCCAACTGGCAAAAATTGGGGTGGAACAGGCAAAATACCAGTTTTTTGATTTGCTGCGTACTTTAAAGTTTACGCTGCGAAGTGATTTTTATACTATCTATTTCCAGGAACAATCAGCTAAAGTTTATAACGAGGAGATAGGATCGTTGTCCAAAACCCTCACCGTTTTTAAAGAACAATATGCTAAAGGCAATATTGCGGAAAAAGAAGTACTTCGCATACAATCGCAGCTTTATTCCCTTCAAACCGAATATAACAGCTTGCTGATCGGGATTGACACCAGTCAGAGTGAGTTGAAATTGCTTATCAAAGCCCCTTCGAGTACTTACATTGAGCCTGTAATTGGTACCGACCTTGACATTAAGCAGATGGTTTCAGGAGTTCCTTACCAGCAATTACTTGACTCGGCATACACCAACCGGTACGACCTGAAATATACCAAAGCCACTGTTGCGTATAACGATATAAATCTGCGGTTGCAAAAAGCTACAGCCATTCCGGATTTTTCTCTTTCATTAAACTATGATAAACTGGGAAGTTACAGCAATAATTTCCTGGGGGCGGGTATTGCTTTTAGTTTACCCTTTTTTAGCCGTAATCAGGGTAGTATAAAACAGGCACGAATTGCTATCGACCAAAGCCAGGTACAGTTGCAAAGCCAGCAAAACCAGGTTGAAAGCGATGTGGCCACCAACTATAAGGGAGCACTACGGCTCGAAAAATTGTATGCAAGTTTTGACCCCAAGTTTAAGGAGGATTTTAACCACCTGATACAGGAGGTTTTTAAGAATTACCAAAAACGAAATATCAGCATGCTTGAATTCCTTGATTTTTATGATTCCTATAAAACTAATACCCTGCAATTAAATAACCTGCTGCTCAACCGGATCACTTCGCTTGAGCAGCTTAATTACGTTACCGGAACACCATTTTTTAATCAACAATAAACCATGCTACTCAATAAATATAAAATAACAACCATCGTTCTGGCTTTATTCGTTGCCGGGATCGCGTTGCAGGGCTGTCATAGGACCGAAAATGCAGACGACCAAAAGGATGAAAAATTCCAGGTTACCGACAGCCTTTTGAACAGCCTTTTGATTGATACGGTGAAGGAGGCGAGCGCGCTTTCGCAGATAAACCTCACAGGTAGTATTGCCCCGGATGAAAGCAAAATGGTAAAGATCTTCCCGATGGTGAGCGGCGTGGCCCAGAATATACATGTGCAATTAGGAGATGTAGTAAGCAAGGGGCAAACATTAGCCGTAATGAGGAGCTCAGAAATGGCTGGTTTCACCAAAGATTACATCTCTTCTGAGGCTGATGTAAGGAGTACCAAAAGAGCATTTGAATCTACCCAGGACCTATACAAAAGCGGGTTGGCGTCACAGAAAGATTTTGAACAGGCACAATCCGACTATCAGAAAGCTGTTGCCGAGAGCAAGCGTGCCGGTGCTGTTATCAATATTAATCAAAGTAATTCACAGGGCTATTTAATAAAGTCACCCATATCCGGTTTTGTGATCGAGAAAAACCTGACCGACAATACGCAGGTTAGGGCCGATAATAGCCAGAACCTGTTTACCATAGCCGATCTGTCGGATGTGTATGTACTGATCAATATTTACGAATCGGATATTGCCAGCGTGCAAATAGGTGACCCTGTAAAGATCACTACCCTATCCTATCCTGACAAGATTTTCGAAGGTAAGATCGACAAGATATATGACATGCTCGATCCTGACAATAAAATAGTAAAGGCAAGGGTAAAAATTTTTAATCCGGGAAATAAACTAAAACCCGGGATGTTCGCCAATGTGACCATAAAGGCGAAATCCGGCGAGACTCTGCCAGTGATCAATACCCGTGCATTGATATTCGACAACGATAAAAATTATGTGATAGTGGTTGACGGCAAGGCGCATGTACGCATACAAGAGGTAGATATCGCCAAACGGGTTGAAGACCGGGCATATATCCGTACGGGGGTAAAACCTGGCGATCGTATTGTAGCGTCAAGGCAAGTGTATCTTTTTGAGTCGCTGAAAGATTAACCTTGATTTCGGATTTCGGAATTTCGATTTCGGAATTAGAATTAGAATCAAAACAACAAATAAACCCATGATAAAAACAATAAATAAAAAAATAAATCCGAATTCGAAATTCCGACATCCGAAATAAAAAATGAATCAATTCATAAAGTCAGTACTTGCTTTCGCGTTAAAAAATAAGTTTTTTATATTTTTTGTTACCGCTTTGATGGCGGCTGGCGGATATATCAGTTTTAAAAATATCAGCATTGATGCCTTCCCTGATGTAACTAATACTTCAGTTACTATTATATCTCAATGGCCCGGGCGCAGCGCGGAGGAGGTTGAAAAATTTGTCACCCGGCCTCTGGAAATAGCCATGAACCCCGCTGAAAAGAAGACCAGCATAAGATCGTCTTCACTATTCGGATTGTCGGTAGTAAAAGTAACTTTTGATGATGATGTAGACTATGCCTTTGCTCGTTTGCAGATCAACAATCACATTGGCGACGCCAACCTGCCTGACGGCGTTCAGCCGGCCATTGAACCCCCATACGGCCCTACCGGCGAGATATATCGTTTTACTTTAACCAGCAACCACAAATCGGTACGCGAACTGAAGACGTTGGAAGACTGGGTAGTTGACCGCGAAATACGCGCTGTACCAGGCATAGCCGATGTTAACAGTTTTGGCGGCGAGGTAAAAACCTACCAGATAACCGTCGACCCTCAAAAAGCATTGCAATATGGCGTTTCGGCCCTCGAATTGTATGAAGCTGTTTCCAAAAGCAATGTGAACGTTGGCGGCGATGTAATAGAGCAAAGTGGCCAGGCCTATGTGGTAAGGGGTATTGGCCTGCTTAACGACATCAATGAGATAAAGAATGTTGTTGTAAATAATGTTAAAGGCACCCCTATTTATGTAAAAACTATAGGCGAAGTGACCGAATCGGCCTTGCCACGGTTAGGGCAGGTTGGGCGCGACAGGGACCCCGATGTGGTTGAAGGCATTGTAGTGATGCGGAAAGGCGGGAACCCGAGCGAAGTAATTAAAAATCTAAAACTAAAGATACGTGACCTGAATACTAATATTTTGCCTTCAGATGTAAAGATCAGGACTTTTTATGACCGCGAAACGCTGGTGAACTTTGCAACGAATACGGTACTGCACAATATGTTCGAGGGGATCATATTTGTAACGGTTATAGTATTTCTTTTTATGGCCGACTGGCGTACCACCTTAATTGTGTCGCTGATCATTCCACTGGCGCTTTTATTCGCCTTTATCTGTCTCAAACTAAAAGGGATGTCTGCCAACCTGTTATCCATGGGGGCCATCGACTTCGGGATTATTATTGATGCAGCCGTGGTTATGGTCGAAGGCATATTCGTTGTGCTAGATCACAGGGCCAAAGAAGTGGGCATGGAAAAATATAATAACCTGAGCAAGCTGGGCTTAATAAAACAAGCCTGCCTGGTGAACGGTAAAGGTATATTTTTCGCAAAGCTGATCATTATTACCGGCCTGCTGCCAATTTTCAGTTTTGAAAAGGTAGAGGGTAAAATGTTCTCACCCCTGGCGTGGACACTTGGGTTTGCGTTGCTGGGCGCTCTTATTCTGACCTTCACTTTTGTCCCGGCAATGGCCAGCGTTCTGCTCAATAAAAATGTAAAAGAAAAGCACAATGTTTTTGTTGAGTTTATAACACGGATATGCTTGCGGATATATTCCTGGTGCTTTAAGTTCCGGAAAATAATGCTCCCGTTTACAATTGTCACTTTATTCGCATGCCTTGCCTGCTTTGAATTGTTAGGGACTGAGTTTTTACCTGAGTTAAATGAAGGCGCCATCTACGTAAGGGCTACGGGACCCCTAAGCATCTCGCTTGGTGAGTCGGTAAAGCTGGCAAACGAGATGCGTAAGATATTCCTGAGCTTCGATGAAGTGAAACAGGTATTGTCGCAAACCGGCAGACCAAATGATGGCACGGACGCCACCGGCTTCTATAACATCGAATTCCACGTTGATATTTACCCGCAGGACCAATGGAAACGAAAAGAGAGCAAAGAAGAACTTATACAGCGCATGCAGGAAAAACTGAAGTTTTTTCCGGGTATCGACCTTAACTTTTCACAACCCATATCAGATAATGTGGAAGAGGCTGTATCAGGGGTAAAAGGCTCTATCGTGGTGAAAATGTTTGGCGATGATTACAAATTCATTGAAAAGAGGGAAGACAGCATTTATAATATACTTAAAGGCGTAAAAGGTATTGAGGACCTGGGCATTTTACGCAACATGGGACAGCCCGAATTGCAGATAAACCTGAACCAGGCAAAAATGGCGCAATATGGGGTTGAAGCTGCTGATGCCAACGCCGTTATTGAAACAGCTATCGGCGGTAAAGCCGCAACGCAGATATATGAAGGCGAACGTAAGTTTGATCTTCGTATCCGCTATCCTGAAGATTTCAGAAATAACATTGCTGCAATCGGCGACCTGCGCGTACCTTCTATCAGCGGCAATAAAGTTCCGCTGCGCGAGATCGCCGACATCACTAAGATAACCGGGATCAGTATGATCTACCGCGATGCGCATAAGCGTTACGGCGCAATCAAGTTCTCTGTACGAGGGCGCGACATGGGCAGCACCATTAAAGAAGCCCAGGATAAGGTAAATGAAAAGGTCAAATTTCCTAAAGGCTATTTCCTGGAATGGGCGGGTGATTTTGAGAACCAGCAAAGGGCATCAGCCAGGCTGGCACAGGTGGTCCCCATTAGCCTGCTCATCATTTTCTTTATCCTTTTTATATTGTTCGGCAATATCAGGGATTCCCTGCTGGTATTAAATAACGTACCGTTTGCCATCGCCGGTGGAATATTGGCGTTGCTGATCACCGGTGTAAACTTTAATATTTCGGCCGGTATAGGCTTTATCGCTTTGTTCGGTATATGCGTACAGAACGGCGTTATCCTGATCACTAAGTTCAAAAGTAATATCAGGGAGTTAAGGTTACACTCAGACCGCAGATTTTCAAATATTTTAAGACAAGGCGTAGCAGATCGTTTGCGCCCGCTTGTAATGACCGCAATGATGGCCGCAATCGGCTTGCTACCTGCGGCAATATCAAACGGCATCGGCTCCGAAGCATCCAAGCCTTTGGCTATAGTGGTTATCGGCGGCTTGATCACCAATACCACATTTAACCTGTTTATTTTTCCGATCATATTTTACCTGGCCTATCGTAAGCGCGTTGAGCGCGGACATATCGCCAGGCTATAAAAATACTAATACCCCTAAGTGTATCTAGTATTGTAGACGGCGGTGCAGCATAAGCTGCACCTGCCGGATGCAATTCCGTACCGCTGATTTTAGAATGATTTTAGGATTTCGCTGATTGTTAATTGCCAATCAGTTTGTTTAAATTTGTTATATGGACTGAAATTAAAAAAAAGTAAGCGATCTGCTTAAGAACCCAATTTCAAAATAGTTTTCTATTCCGCCC
>JANYAB010000117.1 GCA_025355225.1 Bacteroidota bacterium | reverse complement strand
CGTGGCCTTTCCCAATGGCCTCTTGTATAAACGTATCTTCCACCATTCCAAACCCAGTCGCCATCAATCCAGATAGCGCCGTCATAAGGAGCAACGGGTCTTTCGTAAACTACATCAGCCGGCTGATCGGTTACGTAGTACTCTCCTTCACATGATGAAAGAAAAAGGGAGCCTCCCAAAGCTGCGAGCATCCCTAATTTTGATAATGTTTTCATCTGTATTTGTTTTTATAAGTATTATTATATTGACAAACAAATACAGAAATGGTTTAATTTATCTTTTTGTTAAAAACTTTGCAGCTACTGTAATATCCTTGCTTCCAGGGGTATATGTGTAAAAGCCGGAGCCGGATTTTGCCCCCAAATGCCCTGCCGCAACCATATTAACAAGCAATGGACAGGCGGCATATTTTTGGTTGCCGAAGCCATCATACAATACTTTTAAAATAGCAAGACATACATCCAGTCCGATAAAATCGGCAAGCTGTAGAGGGCCCATCGGATGCGCCATTCCTAATTTCATTACCGTATCTATCTCTTCCACACCCGCTACGCCTTCGTATAAAGTGTAGATCGCCTCATTGATCATGGGTATCAAAATGCGGTTGGCTACAAAACCAGGATAATCATTAACCTCGACCGGGTCTTTTCCCAATTGTCGCGACAGATTCATTATCGTGGTGGTAACCTCGTCGCTGGTTGCATAGCCTCGTATTACCTCAACCAGCTTCATTACCGGTACAGGGTTCATAAAGTGCATACCGATCACGTTTGCCGGATTTTTTGTTACCGAGGCGATCTGGGTTATCGATATAGAGGATGTATTGGATGCCAGTATTGCCTTATCGTTGCAAATACCGCTTAACTGTTTAAACAGGTTTAATTTTATTTCCCGGTTTTCGGTAGCGGCCTCTACAACCAGATCGGCATCGACAGCGCCTTCTTTAATATCAGTATAGGTAGAAATGTTTTCCAGTGTAGCCTTTTTAGCACTTTCATCAATAGCGCCTTTCTTTATTTGCCTGTCGAGGTTAGCGGCAATGTTTTGCATGGCTATGGTCAACGATTCGCTGCTGATGTCAATTAATGCGACTTTGAAGCCGTTTTGCGCAAAAGTGTGGGCGATACCATTACCCATAGTGCCCGAACCGATAACAGTAATATTTTTCATAATTCTAAAAGGTGTGTGATGTTATAATTGAAAATGCTAAGGTGAGGCAAATTCTTTATTTGGCAAAATGAAGGGGTGACGAATTACAGCTCAATATAATCCCCGGCATCAGTAATGGTTTTTTTATCGATTGCATCATATTCAGGTATCTGCCCCAGTAATTTAAGACCCGAATATTCCAAAACATACTCTTTGGAAGACATATCATTTGCTCCGTTGAAAATGATCCCTTTTATCGGAATACTATTCTGTTGCAATGCATAAATGGACAAAAGCGTATGATTAATACTCCCCAGGTAGTGTTGTGAAATAAGAACCACTTCAGCATTCAGTTTTTTGATAAGATCTATCATTAAAAACCGGCCGCTTAATGGCACCATTAAACCGCCTGCACCTTCAATAATTAAAGTATTGTCAGTTGCGGGAAGAATGATTTTTTCAGGATCGATAGTTATGCCATCAATTGCCGCCGATTTATGCGGAGAAAAAGGCCGACTAAGCCGGTAAGCTTCGGGATGAATGCGTGAATCTGTATTTGATATTAGGTTTTCTACCGTTAAAGAATCACTATTATGCAAATCTCCCGACTGAATGGGTTTCCAGTAATCCGCCTTTAACTTTTCAACCAAAACTGCTGATACTATGGTTTTTCCAATCCCTGTTCCTATGCCAGTAATAAACAGGTTCTCTTTAACCATACGTCAATTTGTTAATTGTGTCCGAAAGCAAATTTACTTCATTGTTGGTATTAAAAGAATGCAGGCATATCCTTAATCTTTCCGTTCCTTTTGGAACCGAAGGGCTAAGGATAGGGCGTACATCCAATCCGGCATCTTGTAATTGCAAGGCCATTTGTTTTGCTTTTTCGTTGCTGCCAACAACTAAACATTGTATCGCGCTACCACTTTGGATTAAGTTGCAGCCATGACCAACAGATGTATTTTGTTTGAAAAAATGGATATTGTTATGAAGCTTTTGAACTTCGTTTTCAGACACGGGCAACAGCCGGTAAGCCATTTTAATGGCTGCCATTTGATGGAATGAGGCTGCTGTAGTATAAATAAATGACCTTGAAAAATTGATCAAATATTCCCGCAACAGGTTACTACCCAAAACTATAGCCCCATGACAGCCCAAAGCTTTTCCGAAAGTTACTATCCTGGCAAAAATTTTACTTTCCAACCCCAATTGATTGATTAACCCCTTGCCATGCAAGCCTATGGCGTGGGCTTCGTCAACTATTAATTGGGCCTTGTATTTTTCAGCTAACGCTAATATTTCCTTTATCGGCGGCGTATCACCATCCATTGAATAAACGCTTTCAATTACCACATAGCAATTGCCTTTAGCATGTTTTAGTTTATCTTCCAGGCTGTGCAGGTCATTATGTTTAAAAGTAAAACGGTTAGCGTAGCTTAAACGCGCACCGTCGATAATTGAGGCGTGAATCAACTCATCTATTATAAGGGTGTCGCCCCGTTGTGGCAATGCCGAAAATAAACCGATGTTGGCATCATATCCTGAATTGAAGATAAGCCCAGCTTCACTTTGGTGAAAAGCAGCGATCTCCAGTTCGAGAGTTTCAGTATAAGCTAAATTCCCTGAAAGCAACCTCGACCCGGTTGAGCCATTTAATACCTGTTCGTTAGCATTAATTTCTTCCTCAATCCACTTTTTTAATATCGGCGAATGGGCAAAGCCCAGGTAATCGTTCGAACAAAAATCAATCAGCTTACTTTCAGCTTTTAGTTTTCTGTAAGTACCACTTGATCGCCGTTCGTTAAGTTTTCTTTTAATGAATTTTTCTGTTGGGTTCAATGGCTGTGATTTTTTGCTAAAATAAGGAAAGCGGCCGATAGCCGCTTTCCTTTTAAAAAATTAGTTTGACGCCGGGGTTAATTACTACCCCGCATCCTGTCCATTCTTTCTTTCATTATTTTATCATAAGCTGCTGCCTGAGTAGGGGTTAAGATAGCTTTGATTTTTTCACTGGTCGACATCATTAACGGCATCATACCTTTCATCATGGCATCCCGGTCGCCATTCGAAGCCGTTCTGATACTGTCTCTTTTGGCGGCCTGTGCCGTATAAATAGCAGTGATCTTAGTTGTCTGATCATCATTCAGGCTAAGCTGGGTTTGTAATTGTTTGGCCTGTTCTTCAGGGGTTCTTCTCTGGCCGCCACCTTGTGCACGACTAACTGCCGTAATTCCAATAAGGAAACAGCAAATCAACAATAGTTTCTTCATCTTTTTTAGTTTTAAGTGTTTGATCTTTTGATAAAGTTAGAAGCAATTAGTTTAATAACTCCTGTGTAACTTAATTGTTGCTTTGGTTGGATTGGTTGATTACGTGAGTGGTTAATTGAATTAAGTGGTTGATTAAGTTGATTGAGTGAGTGGTTGAACAGGCTAACTTAATCAGCCTAATCCAACTTAATCAACCCAATCAACCAACTACTTAGCTTGTAAATTTGAAATTGACCGCTGCATCTGCGCCATCATGGTTGTTAAGCTTTCCATAGTAGGTTCGGGCGTGGGTAGGGGCAGGTGCGTTGAAATGTATCCTTTCGCTTTCCATATTTCTAAAATATCTTCGCCGTTTATTTCGTAAGGTTCATAAACCGGATTGTCTGATACCAGTTTTAATTTCTTTTGCTCTTTGAATTTACCGCTTACCCGTTTGTAAACCACGCCATCGTTTTTTGATATGATAACATAGGTTTCACCGGATTTTATATCTCCCCAGTTTTCGAGATATTCACCTATAATAGTTGTACCTGAAACAAGCGGCAACATTGAATCGCCTTTTATTTCAAATGCACGATAGGTGCCCTGTTTAAACATCGGCAGGTAAAACTTAGGCAACGCGGCTACGAATTCAGGGTCGGCATAGCCGTTTAAATAACCTGCACTGGCCTTTAATGGAACCAGTTCAATGTTTTCATTGTCCTCTTTATCAACCGATATACTCAATATCCGCAGATTGGCGGGATTACCTTTGGGTTTAGGCACCCATTTTTCGTTGATCTCCTCGTTAATAAAATCGTCTACGGTTACTTCGAAGAACGATGCTATGTTTTTTAGCAAATCGTATTTGGGCTCGGCCCTTTCTTCTTCATAAGCCCCTACAAGAGACCTTTTTATACCCATCTGATCAGCAAATTGCTGCTGGGTTAAACCTTTCTTTTTCCTAAAGAATTTAATATTTGCTGAAATTATTGTCATAAAATTTGCATTTGCTAAAATTATTAGTAATTTTATGCTCATAAAATTAGTAATTTTTTTTAAACAAGCAAAATTTTTTCAAATGAAACGTTTTATTTATATCATAACCGACCGAAACAGGAACAATTTACATGTAGGATTGTGCTCAGACCTGTTAAAAACGCTGCAATTTTACCGCCAGATGCCCACGTTGTTTTTTGACAGCGCTCAGCATCTTAACCGACTGGTGTATTTTGAAGAGATCAATACAGAAGAGCAGGCAATGGAACGGTTTAAATTTGTGAGTACTTTTACAAGACCCCAAAAAGAGAAAATGATCAGATCTGTAAACCCAGACTGGGTAGACCTGACCATTGGATTAAATCATGAGAACAATAGCAGAACAAGGCCTGTATTACGACCTTCTGTAAGCGCTGCACGTAGGTTAGTTGCGTTTTCGCTGTAGTCTTAAGTCTTAAGTGAAAAAGAACAAATAGAACAAATTCAACTTACGACTTTCGACTTAGCAAAGATTACTTTTTAATGAATTTTAAAGCACCTGAATTCATGCAATAACGTTTCCCGCCGCGATCTGCCGGGCCATCGTCAAAAACGTGACCCAAATGCAAACCGGTGCTTTTTTCGATTACCTCGTCGCGGGTCATGCCGAGACTATTATCAGTAACGACCTCGACCTTAGAAGGGTCAACCGGTTTTACGAAACTGGGCCATCCAGTATGGCTATCGTACTTATCATCTGAGCTAAACAGAACTTCGCCTGTAGCTGCGCTTACGTAAACCCCTTTTTCGTGGTTGTTCCAGTAAGCATTTTTATACGGTGTCTCAGTACCGCTTTCAACCATTATTTCATATTGGTTGGGTGTGAGTGTTTTTTTCCACTCGGATGCAGGTTTGCTCAGTTTCCTTTTGGTTTGAGCAGAACCATTTTGGGCGCCGAACATGATGATAGCGCAAATTGCTGTTATAAATAATGTTGTCTTTTTCATACCTGAATTTACGTAATCAGTTTTAACGTGGTTTTTGTGCATTTAAATTCATAGTGTTACTTTAGGGATCAGCACCGCATTAATTATATGGAGCACGCCGTTGCTTTGTTGCATATTGAACCTGCTGATTATGCTTTGCCCTCCAGTTTCGTCGGTTAAAACGATATTTCGGTTTTCGTTGATCTTTGCAGTTAACATGCCGCCGGAAAGTGTTCTGAAAGTCGCCTGCCCATTGCCTGATTTTATCTGCCTTTCAATGTCTTTTGAACTTAATTTTCCTGCAATGGCATGATAGGTGAGCAGGTTAATCAAGTATTCCTTATGTGACGGCATTAATAATGTATCTAACCTGGTCCGGGCAAGTTTACTGAATGCTTTATTGTCGGGTGCAAACAAGGTAAAGGGGCCATTACTTTCAAGCGTTTCAGTAATTGATGCCGTCTTTATCGCACTACTTAATATTGAAAACTCATCGGACGCCGAAAGATTTTGAATTAAATTTTTTGCAGGCGACATCGATAGGTCTTTATTCGTCCCGGTTTTTGCCGGATTTGTCAACTTATTGCCTGCGGTATCTTTAATTGAGGAAGCGTCGCCGTCTGATTTTTGAGCAAATGCCAATGACGCATTAATAAACAGAAAAGAAAATATGATCAGTTTTTTCATAGTAGATTTTTGCCTTTCAATCTGTAACTATTAAATTACAACCATGTTTTAAATAAATTAAAAAAGCATCGCGGGCTGGCCGACACTTCATTATGTTGATTTAGCTATTTGTTACCAACCCGGAGTAAATCCTAACCCAAACACCGGCTTACTTATATCAGTCCGGTTAAATGGAATAGCCAGGTACGGCTCCAAAACGAAATAACCAAAAACATTTACCCGCAGCGATATTCCCGCGCTAAGGGCAGGTACCTTTGAATATACAGGATTTACTACAGGATTGCCGTTGGTATCAAGCACCTGGTTCCCGTTTGCATCCAATACAGGATCATTCCGAAGCAGGGTAGGATTGCTCTTAAATTCTATCTTATCACCAGAGCTCCATGCCAAACCCGCATCAAAAAAGAAATTCAACTCGGTGAAAAGAAACTTTGATTTAAAAGCAGACAGTTTTTCGGGTCCCGTAAATGGCAACCTCACTTCAAAGTTAGCAACAGCGAGGCTCTGTCCGGACAAATCACTAATTGTAAAATTGTTGGTCGGTGTTTTGTTGTTATTACTATAGAAAGTTTGAGCTTCATATCCCCTTATATAAAACGGGTACCCTACATATTGGGGGTAGAGCCCATTTGCTGCTCCGAGACGCCCCAATCCCAACAACCTCGCTGCAAATGTTACCGGAGCAACGCGCACATAATCTCTAAGGTCGATAGTTGGTGCAAAAAACTGGTAAGTGCCAAAGTCATATTCGGCTTGCAGGCGGTATCGGAATCCATTTAGAGGAGAAGCCACCCCAAAAAATGAGTTATCACCTACCAGGGAGGTGCTTACCTGGTAAATGGTGAAGGGGTTTAACTTAAAGCCACCATTTTTTGGATCGGCGTTATAATCGGAATTTGATATATGACTATGCTGGTAACTGTTAAGCACATTACCCAATGTATCATAATAAGTGCTATACCTGTCAACCCGGTACCCGTAATGAGAAACACCGGTGCCAAATTCTATCCGGGTAACTTTCGAAATGGGGTAAGAAGTAAATACGTTAGCCTGGTCTGCAAAAATGCGAATGATGTCATACCTTTCCTGAAATGCGGGAACGGTAGTTGTATTGTTAATTTTATAAGTAGTGTTTACAACATTGTAATTCGCAAACTGCAACGGGATATGCGATAAGCCAAAACCAAAATTCCATCGGCCCTGCTGATTGATATAGATAAACTGCCCTCCAAAGTCATAGATCTGACCATTCACAGCTGCACCGGCATAAATTTCGTTATGACCCAAAATATCACTAAAAACACCCTGTACTCCGCTCGATAAACCTGCGCCAAACTGGCTTACTGATGCACCAACACCACTGCTGGCCAGGTAATCCAGCTTGAATTGGGGCTTATAAGGTATGGATTTAATTGAATCGGAAGGGATCTTTTTATAAGCCAGATAATTATTCAGGTTAGAATTGATCAGATCGACCCCAACAGAACGAAAGGGCGGAAGCATTGCCGCGTCAAAATTTAACGCCTGGCTGTCTACCGTTTTTGCAGTGAAATCGGATGCCTTAGCATTGTATAAAAAATATTTCTGGGCGAAATAATATGAATAAACGATATCATTATTATTAGAGATACTTATTGCGGGAGAAAATTCTGTAATACCGCAAATTCCTGTAAACAGATCAGTCATTTGTTCAACTTTACCATCACTCAAAGTATAACGGTACATATTGCGAAACCCATCCCTGTTCGAAAGAAAGTAAATCTGTTTCCCGTCCGATGAATACTGCGGATCTAAATTATTGGCGCCATTAAATACGTTTATATTGCTGATCTTTCCTGTAGAGATGTCTAATTCTGCCAGGTTAAAGGTTATATCCTGTGTCAATGACTGATCATAAGTTGCTCTGTCGCTTGCAAAAATGATCTTCTTGCCATCTCTTGAAAAACTTGGCTGATAGTCGGAGTACTTGTCGTTGGTAAGCTGACGCACCTTTTTTGTGTCAAAACTGTACATATACAAATCGCCCTGGCCATCTGATAATCCCTGGAAAACTATATTATTGCCATCTGGCGACCAGCTGAGGTTACTAAACTGCTCCGCCTTTTCCATAGAAATATCAGCCAATTCTCTTCCGCCCGGAACATCAACAATTAGCATCCGGTTGCGCCCATGACTAAAGACACTAAAGGCAAACTTTTTGCTATCCGGCGACCATGCTCCAGCTGATTCGATAAAATTAAATTCATCAATATGTGTGTTGGATATCTTACTGGTTAGTTTTCGAATTATCTTACCCGTCTGCGCGTCAGCCAAATAGAGATCGATGGCAAAGAGGCTCTTTTCCGATAAAAATGCCAGGTATTTGCCATCGGGGCTTATGGCAGGCGCCACATTCAATTCGCCCGCATTTTTATTGTCTATCACCCTTTTCCCCACCGGTTTTTGAACGGTATCTCTTAAAAGTGGCCTATAGGTTGTTTCAATGGAATTTTTCCACAAATTCGATAATGTCTTGTCGTCATAACCAAACGTTCGCCTTATGCCATATTCCAGCCCAAAACGTGCCGTGTTTTTAAAGAAGGGAACAATTATCGTGTCACCATAAGTTGAACCAATAAACGACCAAATAGCTTCGCCATACCGGTATGGGAAATATTTATTTGTTTCGGTCAAATCTTTTACTGTCGGGATATTTTTGTTCAGCCAGGCATCTCTTATCCACATGGCGGTATAAGCGTCCTTTTTTCCTATCGACAGATATTCTGCCATACCCTCTATCATCCATAAAGGGATATTATTTATATTTTCAAAATTAGCAGCAGAGTCACGGCCCAACAACGCATGGTATTGAAAAGCGTGAACTAACTCATGGCCAATAACATGCCTTGTGGTTTGGTTGGTTTCCATAATAGGCATTACCACCCTATTCTTTAGCCCTTCGGTCACGCCACCCGTACCTACACCAATTTCGCCTTCGATGGCTGTGGTTTGCTGAAAATCAGGGTGATCAGCATACAGTATAATTGGGTTTGCTTTTCTGAATGTATCCCTAAAAACCTGTTGATGTATGGTGTACCAGAGCTCACTTTCCTGTGCAAAACGCTTGATCAGGCTGTCGTTTTTCAAATAATAATAGATCTCGAAATGAGGGGTCTTATAAACCTTAAACTTCAGGTTCTTGTACCGTACTTTATTCTGCCCGAAATACTGTGCTTTAGCATTAAAGCTCAAAAGCAACGTGCTGATAAGGCAAAATATAATAACTGAATATTTTTTGACTTTGATTAAGCTTGAGAATTTTTTATTCATAATCAATTTTTTATTTCGGATGTCGGATGTTCGATTTCGGATTTA
>JANYAB010000109.1 GCA_025355225.1 Bacteroidota bacterium | reverse complement strand
GGGTTAAGTATCCCTTTTTACCAACTCATCCGCAATATGAAATTGCTATAAAGCAAATGAAACTGGGTGGTGGTGTTTTTTGCTTCGAGATAAAAGGAGGCCTGGAAGCAGGACGTAAATTCCTTGACTCACTGGAGATGCTCTCTGTAACAGCTAACCTGGGTGATACCCGAAGTATTGCGTCCCACCCGGCAAGCACTACCCATTCGAGGCTGACAGAGGCGGAAAGGTTATCGGTAGGAATTACACCGGGATTAATCCGTATTTCTGCAGGTTTGGAAAAAGCAGAAGACATTATAGCTGATATTACACAAGCATTGGAAAAAAGCGCCCTTTAGGAAAAAAATCCGGTACGTATTTATCATACAAAACTGTATAGTTTATAACTCATTTACCTTTAAATTCAAAAGGTCTGTCTGCTTGTATTTCTAAATTTATAAATGGGCATTAACGCACAACTATAAACTTTTGCTTAGTTTTCTATTTTTCAAGGGTTTATAGCTCTTATTTCAGCCTGAATATTACAAATAAATAGATTGTGATCTGCTGTTATTACAGGTATGGAATATGCCTTTTTATGGCCGTGGCATTAATGTTGACTTTGGTGCGGTGTGTGTTGTTTAAAAAACACGCAGTACTTAAACATTAATTATATGAAATTTAATTTTAAAAAAGCCACCCTGCTACTTTCAGGAATTTTGGCAGGTGGCCAACTATTTGCTCAAACTCCTGATACCACGCAAACAAAACAATATGCTAAAGATTATGTAAGACCCTTTTCAGGTGACGACGCCTTTCGCACTTGGTCTATCGGTATACACGGAGGTATTTTAACCCCTTACACTATGTTCGGTAGTAACAGCAAGCAGGACTTTACGTCACCCAATATTCAACTGGGTTACGGTGGTTATATTAAAAAGCAAATATTGCCATCATTTGGTATACAGGCCGATTTCCTTGCGGGAAAGTTACAGGCCGACCATTCGCAACTTAATGCATCTGGCACGATGCCGTACACACAATTTGATACCAAATTGAACTGGTCTGCCAGCTTAAGTGCTAATTTTACACTGGCTAACATCAATTGGCACCATCAAAAAGGGATGATACAGCCATACTTTACTGTGGGTGGTGGTTTAATGGGTTATACTCCAGTACTGCATTCCACAGATGGAAGTGTCTCCAACTTTAAGACAGACAATGGGGGTTTAGTACATGAATTTTTTATCCCTGTTGGATTAGGTTTAAAGGTTAACCTTTCGCCTGGTGTAAACCTTGATTTGGGTTACCTGGTGAATTTTGTTAATTCGGATAATATTGACGGTTATAATTACGGTTCAACTAATGACAAGTTCTCTTACGCTCACATCGGTTTAGAATTTGCTTTAGGCAGCCGTTCCAAACCGCAGTTAGCAACACATAACCCGGTTGCCTCCATGCGCACCGAGTACCTGACCCAGGAAGATATATTAAAGAACTCATTACAGGCGCAGCAGGCTGAAATAGATGCTGAAAAAGCAAAGAATGACCAGTTAAGGAATGACCTGAACGCAACCAACGCTAACCTGGCTAAATTTACGGTAGACAGCGATGGTGATGGCGTACCTGACTTTTTCGACAAATGTCCAAACACACCAGCTGGTACCAAGGTTGATGGTTCTGGTTGTCCGCTTCCTGTAAATAAACCTGATGTAAAAGTTTATGTAACTGAAGAAGACCGGAAAATTGTTAAAGAAGCAATTAGGAATCTTGAATTTGATTTCGGTAAAGCAACTATTCGTGAACATTCATTTCCAAGCCTGGATAGGGTAGCCCAGCTACTGATCGACAAAAATTTTAGTTTAAAATTAGCCGGACATACCGATAATGTAGGTTCTGCAGATGCCAATATGAAATTGTCAAAAGATCGGGCTGAAGCAATCAAAACATATTTAGTAAGTAAGGGAGCAAATGCTTCACGTATTGAGGCAACAGGGTATGGTAAGACACAGCCAATTGCAAGTAATAAAACTGCAAAAGGACGTCAGATCAACCGTCGTGTTGAGTTTACGTTATTTTAAATTGCAGTAAGAAAAAGAAAGTCGCGGAATAGCAGCTTTTCTATAATCTAATAATAATGGCCGAATAATTCATTTGATTAGCAAATGGTTATTTGGCCATTTGTTTTTATGATCTTTAACGAGGCTTTATTTCCTGTTTTCAGCGACGCAGCTATCTTTTTTTCGTCCCGCCATAATGTTTGCAAAAGTATTTTAGATGATATAAAAGGTTACTATATTGTAATCCCAATTATAATACAAATTGAAAATATTTAAGCTGCCCGAAGTAATACTGCTGCAACACCAAAATGCAAGTTATTTATTGAGGAATGAATGGGATGATCTGATCAATCGTAACGATTTGTATGGCTATTTAACAGCGGTTTTAAGCGGCTTAGAGGTGCTCGCAGAGGAACGCGCCACTGAGTTGCTCAACGAAGGAATATTGCCGCCTATCGGGACGCAGGAAGTATGGGCGGCCGGAGTTACCTACCTAAGGAGCAGGGAAGCGCGTATGGAAGAATCTGCCGACTCGGGGGCAGCTGATCTGTACGACAAGGTTTACGCAGCCGAAAGACCCGAGCTTTTTTTTAAATCAATGCCTCACCGCGTCGTGGGTCACCGCCAACAGGTTTATATCAGGCGTGATTCCTCATGGAATGTACCAGAGCCTGAATTGACGCTATTTATAAATTCGAGCGGTAATATCCAGGCATATACTATTGGCAACGACATGAGTTCGCGTAGTATAGAGGGCGAAAACGCACTGTATTTGCCGCAGGCGAAAGTCTTCGAAAGGAGCGCCTCTATTGGGCCATGTTTGTATGTGCCGTCCACGCAGGCTATTTCTGCAGAAACGACGATTAAAATGAGTATACATCGGGATAATGTAGAATTATACAAAGATGAAACGACCATAAGCAGAATGAAGAGGTCATTTACGGAACTTGCAGGTTACCTGTACAACGAAATGGATTTTCCTGATGGGAGCTTCTTAATGACCGGGACATGCCTTGTGCCGCCAAACGACTTTACCTTGCAAGCGGGCGATGTGGTATCAATAAGTATTGATGCTATCGGCACACTAATAAATACCGTAGGTTTTAAACCATTAAAACCATA
>JANYAB010000092.1 GCA_025355225.1 Bacteroidota bacterium | reverse complement strand
GGACCAGCCTAAGGAAGCAGAGAAGGTACTTGCTTCGATCAAGCTAAAAAAAATCTGGACAGATGCTTTTCAAAAAGTACTCGCAGCGGTCGAGGACACCGGTGTGCTGTTTGAGTTTTACCAGGCTGGTGATGCCAGCGAAGCTGAAATGCAGGAACAATTTAATGCCGCTACCAAGGCTGTTGAAGAGCTGGAATTTAAAAACATGCTTTCAGCCGACGAGGATCAGCTGGATGCAGTTTTACAGATCACAGCCGGAGCAGGAGGTACCGAAAGCTGCGACTGGGCCGCAATGCTAATGCGCATGTACATTATGTGGGGCGAAAAAAGCGGGTATAAAGTTTCTGAACAGGATTTCCAGGAAGGTGATGTGGCCGGGGTTAAAACAGTTACGCTGCAGTTGGAGGGTGAATTTGCCTACGGATATTTAAAAGGCGAGAATGGCGTTCATCGTTTGGTGCGCATATCCCCATTTGATTCAAATGCCAAACGCCACACCTCGTTCGCCTCGGTATATGTTTATCCTTTGGTAGATGATACGATCGAGATTGACATCAACCCGGCTGACATTGAGTTTGAAACATTTCGCTCCGGCGGTGCTGGTGGACAAAATGTGAACAAGGTGGAAACTGCAGTGCGTTTGTATCACAAACCATCGGGCATTATCATAAAAAACCAGGAATCGCGATCTCAATTGCAGAATAAGGAAAATGCAATACGTTTGCTTAAATCACAGTTGTATGAGATCGAGATGCGCAAACGTATGGAAACAAGCAACGCTGTTGAAGGCAACAAAAAGAAAATAGAGTGGGGCTCACAGATCCGGAACTATGTACTGCATCCATATAAATTAGTAAAAGATTTGCGTACGGATTATGAAACATCAAATGCGCAGGCGGTATTGGATGGCGATCTGGATGAGTTTCTAAAAGCCTACCTGATGGAATTTGGCAGCCCGAAAAGTTAATTTTATATTTAGATTACAGGCCATCCTACTATAATAACCCCTCAAATCGTATATCTTTGATAAAATGATAAAAAGGGTTTATATTGATACATCTGTAATTGGAGGGCAATTTGACAAGGAATTTTCATCTGATACGACTCCATTTTTTGATTGCGTTACAAAAGGAGAAGTTATAATTATTGTGTCTGACCTTCTTGAAGCGGAACTACTACGCGCTCCAAGTCATGTAAGGCAATTTTTACTAACGATTCCTGAAACATTTGTCGAGAGGATACGATTAACAGAAGAAGCAGCAAACCTTGGAGATAAATACATCGAAGCGAAAGTAGTTGGAAAGACGAGCCGGGCAGATTGCCAACATATTGCAATGGCGACAGTAGTACATGCAGATGTTTTAGTTAGCTGGAATTTTAAGCATATTGTAAACCTTGATAAAATAAGGGGATATAACGGCATAAATTACCAGTTTGGATATAGTATGATTGAAATAAGAACACCAAAAGAAATTATCAATTATGACAACAATAATTCATAAACCGGTTACCAACATGGTTCAGTCCATGAGGCAAATCAGAGATGAAATAAGCAATGAAATAAAGGATATGTCATTTGCTGAAGAACGGGCTTTTTTAGACAGAGTATTGAAGAATGAAAATTCAAATACCAATGTAAAAAAAAATAGCAAAAAAAACAGATCGTCTGTTGAACCGGGATTATAATTAACGTCTACCTGATGGAATTTGGCAGCCCGAAAAGTTAATTTTATATTTAGCCCATGCTCAATCGTTTATTGGCCGTGTTTATGCCGGCATTAATTTCGCAAGCGCTTTTTGCCCAACAAAAGCCAATTCTTCTATATCCTGATGGTGTGCCTAATTCAAAAAAGGTGCCTTCAAGTTATGTGGAGAGAAATGATAAGGATTGGGTAACATTGGTTAGCGAGCCCACACTTACACCATATTTACCAGAAAAGGGAAAGGCAAACGGAACTGCGATTATCATATTTCCCGGGGGAGGATACGCGGGACTTTCTTTTGCGAAAGAGGGATTTTTAATTGCTCAGGAGTTCAATAAGATAGGTGTGACTGCCTTTGTTGTAAAATACCGTTTGCCAAGTGATGATATCATGGTTGATAAAACTATCGGTCCGTTGCAAGATGCCCAGCGGGCAATTCAGATAGTAAGGAAAAGGGCAGCCGAGTGGAACATACAGACCAATAAAATAGGTATCATAGGTTTCTCGGCAGGAGGGCATTTGGCATCAACACTCGATACACATTTTGAGAAAGCCGTCATAGACAATAAAGATAATATTAGCTTAAGACCTGATTTTGCGCTGTTGATCTACCCGGTTATTACTTTTGGCCCAATGGCCCACGTCGGTTCCCGGGAGAATTTGATCGGTAAAAACCCTTCACAGAAAGTTTTGGATCTTTATTCAAATGAGAAGCAGGTAACAGCCAATACCCCGCCAACATTCCTGGTGCATGCCGAAGATGATCCAACAGTACCGGTGCAAAACGCTATCATGTTTTATGAGGCTTTATTGCAGCAGAAGGTTAAGGGCGAATTGCATATTTTCCAGGCAGGCGGCCATGGTTTCGGATTGAACAATATTAGGAGCAAGGAACACTGGTTTGATTGGGCAGCTGCATGGCTAACCGAAAATGGGTTTTGAGGGGGCTGGGCCTGGCTTACTCCAATATCTCCAACATTTCAGTCAGCTCCGCAACTTTTTCTGTAGAGCCTAAATTTTCATAAGCGCTGATGAGATTACGCAACACCCTCCTTACGATATCGGCGTTTGAGCAGGGTTCATAAAATTGCTTTTCGGCTTTCAGGTTCAGTTGCTTTAAAAACATGTCTACATCCCGGCGACCAAATATAAATCCCTTGTTAAAAGCATTGATGTAGAATAGGATGCCTCCTTCAAAGTCGCTTTCCATCGTTTCATCAACATAAGCTAAAATAAAATGCTGTGGCAGGTTTACACCGTAAACTGGGATATCCAGCTTCTGTGCAATGATGGAATAAATAATAGCCAGCGAAATCTGATTGCCTTTCTTTGTTTCGAGTACCTGGCTCAGATAACTATTTTGCGGGTCCTGGTGATTAGAGGTATTACCGCCAAATCCGTGAATGGTATAAAATACGTGGTTAATAAGTTTAACCTGTTCCGCCGGGCTTGCTTCATAGATAAGCTGCAGCCATATATCCCTTTTAATAGCTTCAACCTGGTTGATCATCTTTTGTTCATCCAGATCAGGGTATTGGTATTTATTGATAATGAGCACCCCTTGCAGCAGATCAAACGTTCCCCCATGGTACCATAACTTCAGATCATCCTTAACTATCCTGAATTGTATTTCGTGAACCAAATTGGCAATTCGTTCCTGTTGTATCGGGTCAAAGGCCCTTTCCCATGCTGATTCGAGGTGTACGATCACTTCACTGCCGTACGAGAGGATCTTGTCATGTATATGCTCAAATATTTCATCGTCCGGATCATCCAGCAGGCGTATCAAAGAGTTTATTTCACTATGGTCAATCATACTTTATACTACGCTAAAATAACAAACCTTTTATAATTTTACAACCATGTTAAATTTCAGGTTCGCGAAGGACTATATACTACATCGGCTAAAAGCCAAAAGCAGGCACGGGATACATTCGCCATTTGTTTACAGGCTTGTTGACGAAGTTATTTACGATTTTAATGACAAAAAAGTATACAGCGAAATTGAAAATATCCGCAAGCAATTACTTGCTGACAATAAAATGATAACCGTCACCGACCTGGGGGCAGGGTCATTGGTAAACAACAACCAGCAAAAGAAAATTAGTGATATTGCCCGCAATGCTTTGAAACCCTCAAAGCTGGCGCAATTGCTTTACCGATTGGTGAATGATCTGAAACCCGGCAATATGATTGAGTTAGGCACTTGCCTCGGGATCACCTCCCTTTATTTAAAAAGAGCAGCACCCAATGCAAAATTACTTACACTGGAAGGGTGCCCGCAAACCGCCGGGGTAGCTGCGGAAGTTTTCGGGGAAGCCGGTATAAACGATATTAAACTAATCACCGGTAATTTTGATGATACCTTACCCGGTGTGATCAATAGCCTGGACCGCCTCGATTTTGTTTTTGTCGACGGAAACCATCAAAAAGAAGCGACCTTAAATTATTTTGAATGGTGCCTCCCCAAAGTGCACGAAAACACACTGCTTATTTTTGACGACATTTACTGGAGCGAGGGAATGAAAGAAGCATGGAACGAAATAAAGGCCCATCCGCAGGTTACAGTTGCGATAGATCTTTTCTGGATTGGATTGGTTTATTTTAAAAAGGGGCAGGTGAAAGAGGATTTTTTAATTAAGTTCGTTTGACGCGAAAAATATTCACATAATATGGCTACCGATCAAATTATTATATATCAAACACCTGGAAGTAATTCAATAATAGATGTTCAATTAAAAGATGATTCGGTATGGCTAAGTCAACGCCAACTGGCAGAGTTATTTAAAAAGGATTCTGATACGATAGGCCTTCACATCAGGAACATTTATAAAGAAGGTGAATTAAATGAAAAAGCAACTACCGAAGAATCCTCGGTAGTTCAGCAAGAAGCAAAAAGAAACGTAAAAAGAAAAGTTAAAAAGTATAATCTCGACGTAATTATCTCAGTTGGCTATCGGGTAAAATCAGTACAAGGCACCCAATTTCGCATCTGGGCCAATAAAGTGTTAAAAGATTACCTAATAAAAGGATATGTCATAAATGAGCAAAAACTAAAGGAGCAGGCCGAACAATTCAATTCTTTAAAGCAAACTATACTGCTTTTAGATAGTGTACTGAAAAGCAAAGAACTCAGTTCGGATGAAGCCACAGGCTTATTACAGGTCGTAACAGATTACAGTTATGCCCTGGATATTCTGGATAAATACGACCATCAGCAATTATCCCTTGAAGGTACTACGGATCAGCAGTTATTTGTAGCAACCTATGAAGATGCCGTGAAAGCCATCAAAAATTTAAAAAATAAGTTTGGTGGCAGTTCTCTATTTGGTAATGAAAAGGATGATTCGTTTAAAGGATCTATCGGAACAATTTATCAATCGTTTGGCGGCGTTGAATTTTATCCTACTATAGAAGAGAAGGCTGCTAACCTGCTGTACTTTGTCATCAAAAATCACTCTTTTTCAGATGGAAACAAAAGGATAGCTGCCTACCTGTTTGTTTGGTTCCTTGAAAAGAATGGCATACTTTACAGGCGAGACGGTTTTAAGCGGATTGCTGATAATGCCTTAGTAGCATTAACCCTGATGATTGCCGAAAGCAAGCCAGATGAAAAAGATACTATGGTGAAAGTGGTCGTCAACCTGATTAACCCCAAAAATTGATGCAATTTGTAACAACCAACAAACATGCCCGGATAATCCTGTCAATCAAAAAAATCCTAAAAATCGTATATTTAAAAAAAGGGCAGGTGAAAGAGGATTTCTTAATAAGATATTAGAATCTGCAAATAGCCGAATAACAATTCATAAATTTACTAAATGCGAAATATAGTAATCTGTTTCATTTTCATTTGCGCATATATATGCTTTGGAGGATGTATCAATTATATTTCTGCACCAATCAAAAAATATGAATACTCTGGGGGCATTACAGAATTTGAAAATGGATTTAAAAAATTTGCAAATGCAAATCCAGGTATGACACTGACAATTTCCCGCCGCGACAGTACTAACAGCAATAGCGCAAGGGATATGATCGTAGAACTAAAAGGCAATTCCAGAGATATTGTTTATGATTTGGCATATGTTGAAACATTGCATAATGAAATTACCGAAATAGATTTGATTGGCATTCACGACAAAATTCGTAAAACTGGAGGCTATAAATTTAAAGATGTTGGAGTTAAAGAACTTTTTAACGATTTCAAAAATGACTTTTTAATGCGTTTGGAAAAAGATCAGGATATGATCTTAAAGCCCGAAACTTTCAATTTTTAATGTAATATCAGAACGCTTGCCCCAATCCCACATAAAACCCGCTCTGCCGTGATTCACCCGGTGCTTTTTCTCCAATTCCATAATCTGCCCGGATGCTCAAGCCTTTTTCCGTGTCAAAAAAGTAGCGTAGCCCGCCGCCATAATTAGGTTTTAGTGTATTGACGCTAAAACTTTGATGTGCTACTTCACCCGTTCCAATAAAACCTACTATGCCAATGCGGTCGTTAAAGCGATAACGTAACTCTGTTTGCCCGGCAATAAAATTGCGGTCGCGGTAACGGCCATTGTAATAACCCCGCATTAATTCATCACTGCCTAAGGCGGGGAGCAAGTAAAATGGTGATCGTCCCCCTGTAAGGCTTTGTTCCTGTATATCCAAAGCCAGTACCAGTTTTTTATTGAGCAGGAAAAATTGCGAGTATTCAATATTAAAAAGCCCCCCGATATAGCTGTTGTTCCCGAAAATCCCATGCATCAAATTATAATAGCTTGTTATTACAAGCCCTTTGGTGGTATACGTGTTATTGTTACGACTGTCGAATATTAAACTGGGTCCTGCGAATACACTGGCGCCCCCCGAGCGGTCTTCCACTTGTGGGGATGTTTGGAAAATGCCAAAAAAATTAGTATCTTTGTATGTATAGTTAAAGCCGCCCAATACCAATCCTGCATATAAATTTTTGGTAAGTAGTTTTTCGGCGGCTAAATTCAATTTGAAACGTTTTTCGTCAACCAGATCAGCGTCCGCTTTGCGGGTATTATTGCCTATGCCGTAAAAATCAGAAGGGAAATTAATATAACTTATGGCTGCCGAATAATGATACGTGTTTTGAGGTTCCCAGTAAGTGGAACTCAGGCTAAAGCGGTTTTGGCCTTTGGTGGTGATGGTAGCATAGGCGAAAATATTTGATACCCGGGTATCATGCCGGGCTACTGTATCGGTATAAAACGAAAATAAACCAGCTCCGCCTGCCTCTATACCAGTTTCGGGCGCCGAACTTAGAACGGGTAAAAAGACAAAACTGCTCTTTTTTGTGCTGTCTTTGTCGAAATACATCTTCTGTACAAACTTTGGGAGTATTTTTTTCTGCGCATAGACCAATTGAAAGCCAAAGCCAAGATGGAGCAGGATAAGGAGTTTTTTCATGCGGAACAATTGCCCTAAGATAACGCCAAATTTTTTATTGAAGGGATGCTTTTTAGATTTTTGAATTTAAAACAGCAGGTTGAACAAAATACCTACTTTTGCAGCATATTTTTATTGTCAGACCATGAGTAACACACGAGGACCGATTTCGCAATTTATTGAAACAAACTACCTGCATTTTAATGCTGCTGCATTAATGGATGCCGCAAAAGGATATGAGACCCATTTGACTGAAGGAGGCAAAATGATGGTGACCATTGCGGGTGCTATGAGTACCGCCGAATTGGGGATATCATTAGCCGAGATGATCCGCGAGGGCAAGATTGATATTATCTCTTGCACCGGGGCCAATTTGGAAGAGGATATTATGAACCTGGTGGCACATTCGCATTATAAGCGCGTGCCTAATTACAGGGACCTGAGCCCGCAAGATGAATGGAACCTATTGGAAAACCATTACAATCGCGTAACAGATACCTGCATACCCGAAGAAGAAGCTTTCAGGCGCTTGCAGAAACATATTTATAAAATATGGAAAACTGCCGATGAAAATGGTGAACGTTATTTCCCGCACGAGTTTATGTACAAGATTTTACTGAGCGGCGAACTGGAACAATATTATGAGATCGATCCAAAAAATTCGTGGATGCTCGCCGCTGCCGAAAAAAACTTGCCTATTGTTGTACCCGGATGGGAAGACTCTACGATGGGGAATATTTTTTCTTCCTATGTGTTAAAAGGACAGATGCGGGCAACTACTGTAAAAGGTGGTATTGAGTATATGGTTTGGCTGGCCGATTGGTATGTAAAGAATTCAGAAGGCAAAGGCATAGGCTTTTTTCAAATCGGCGGAGGCATAGCCGGGGACTTCCCTATATGTGTTGTACCCATGCTTTACCAGGATATGGAGATGCCGAATATTCCGTTCTGGAGCTATTTCTGCCAGATATCAGATTCAACAACTTCATACGGCTCATACTCGGGCGCCGTACCTAATGAGAAGATAACCTGGGGTAAGCTGGATATCCATACGCCTAAGTTTATTGTTGAGTCGGACGCGACTATTGTTGTACCCCTTATTTTTGCCTGGATATTAAAAAAATAGTTTTTATTGTAAAAATAGGTAATATTGTATAAGTAAATAAAATTTCATAATCTATTAAAAAAGGCCATTTAACCTTATTTTGAGCGTGTTTCCTATTTATTTAGAACGATTATAAATTATATATAACGGTCATTTATTTGTCAGCTATACTGTAATAAATTTTACTTTTGTGGCTGAAAAAGCCGGATAGAGCATTCATCTTTTGTCAACTTCGAGCGTTTAAATAAAAATTATTTAGCATAAATACACTTTATGAGAAGTTTCTCATTGATTTTAAAACAATTCTCAAGGTCCTTTGTATTGGTGGCCAGTTTTGCTATTTGCGGACTTTCTGCTTATGCCCAGGGCGACGCTGCCAAAGGCGAGGCCCTGTTTAAAACAAAATGTACCACCTGTCATAAAATTGATCAACGTGTGATAGGCCCCGCACTTGGCACGGTTGTCACATCAGAAACTGATGATAAATGGCTGATCAAATGGATAGAGAACAACCAGGCATTAATTGCTGCCAAAGATCCAAAGGCGCTTAAAATTTACAATGAGTACAACCAGTCGGCGATGACTGTTTTCGGCGATCTGTCAGACGCTGATGCAGCTAATATCATTGCTTATGTTCGTGCCGATTGGAAAACAATGCAAACGGCAAAGCCAGTTGCGGGGGCGCCGGGAGCCGCTCCTGTTGAATCAGGCCCAAGTGACCTCGTGATCTTTGGTTTGATCTGTGTGATTGTTTTGGCTTTTGTTATCATACTGGTGCTTAACCGGGTTATCGGCACACTGGAGCGTTTGCTGCTAAAAAGACAAGGCCTTGAACTGGAAGAGGAAGAAGTTGAAGTGGCTGTAGTTCCTGTTGATCGTCTGCTGCTTGCAAAAAAGTTAATCAAGAATAAGAAATTTGTATTCTTTGTTATTATATGTGGTACAATAGCGATGGGAAGCTGGAGCTGGGTTACCTTATGGAATACCAACGTTCACACAGGTTATCAGCCGGTTCAGCCAATTAAATTCCCGCACGATATGCATGCCGGTGTAATGAAGATAGATTGTCAGTACTGCCATTCAGGTGCTTACAAATCGAAAAATGCATCTATCCCGTCATTAAATGTATGTATGAATTGCCACAAAATGGTAAAAACAGAATCGCCTGAAATACATAAGATTTACGACGCCCTGGGTTATGACACCCAAACTCAAAAATACGACACAACCAAGGCAAGACCGATCCAATGGATCCGGATTCACAACCTGCCCGACTTTGCTTACTTTAACCACTCACAGCACGTAAAGGTTGCAGGCTTAAAATGCCAAACCTGCCATGGACCGGTTCAAACTATGAAGGAAGTTTATCAATATTCGCCACTTACAATGAAATGGTGTATACAGTGTCATAAACGTACCGATGTTAATATGAAAGGTAACGCGTACTACGAAAATATGATACAGGTGCACGACCTGATCAAACAGGGTAAGCATGTTACTGCCGCAGCAATGGGTGGTATTGAGTGTGGCAAATGCCATTATTAATAAATGATTTGAAAAAACATTACAGTTTATAAAGCTTAAATGGACAGCAATAAAAAATACTGGAAAGGTTTAGAAGAACTAAACAACGACCCGGAATTTGTTGAGAAAAATAAACACGAATTTGCCGAGCCTATTCCGATCGAAGAAGTTTTGAGCGGTGCTGGTTTGATGAATAAAACACCCCGTCGTGACTTTTTAAAAGCACTGGGTTTTGGTGTTGGTGCTGTAACATTGGCAGCTTGTCAAAAAGTTCCGGTTCATAAATCGATTCCTTACTTAATTAAGCCTGAGGAGATAACTCCGGGTGTGGCCAACTATTATTCTTCGACCTATGATGGGCACGCAATTTTAGTTAAAACCCGCGAAGGCCGCCCTATTAAGGTTGAGGGTAATCCCAATGACCTGTTATCAAAGGGTGGTTTAAGTGCACAGGCACAAGCTTCGGTTTTGGATCTGTATGATGTTAACCGTTTGAAAAATCCGGTACTAAATGGCGCCGATGTAACGTGGAATGAAACAGATGCTTTTGTAAAAAACGAACTGGCAGCTATTAAAACGGGCGGAAAGAAAATACGGTTAGTTTCTTCTTCCGTTCACAGCCCATCTACATTAGCTGTGATCGCTGATTTTATTGCTCAATATCCAACTGCTAAACATATCAATTACGATGCGGTATCTTATACCGGCATTATCCAGGCTAATAAAAACAGCTTTGATAAAGCAGTATTACCTCACTACCGTTTTGATAAAGCCGATATCATTGTAAGCTTTGGGGCTGACTTTTTGGGGACCTGGATATCGCCTGTTGAATTTACAAGCCAGTATGTTCAAAACAGGAATAATAAATCGCTTCAGAATAAAAAGATGTCGCGCCATATCCAGTTTGAATCGGGTATGAGCCTTACCGGGACCAACGCTGATGTTCGTATTCTAATTAAACCATCAGAAGAAGGAGTGGCCCTGGTTAATTTATACAACCAGATTTCAGGCGCAACATTACCCGGCACCAAAAAGCTGAATAACGTTAATGCTGATAAAGCACTTACCCTGGTTGCTAAAGAATTGCTTGCTGCGAAAGGCAAAGCCTTAGTAGTATGCGGTTCAAATGATGTTGCGGCGCAGGTGTTAGTTAACGCGATCAACTCCTTATTGGGAAGTTACGCTTCTACTATAGACCTCGACAATTATTCGAACCAATACAGCGGAAATGATGCTGAATTTGTTGAGTTTGTTAGCGAAATGAATCGCGGCGAGGTTGATGCTGTTCTGTTTTTGAATGCAAACCCGGCCTATGACTATCATAACGGCAGCGCAATAAAGGATGCGTTGAAAAAAGTGCGTTTGAGATTATCTTTCTCTGACCATAACGACGAGACGGCATCGCTTTGTAATGTAATAGCACCAAATCATTATTATCTGGAATCGTGGGGTGATGATAGTATCATAGAAGGTTATTACACCATTGTGCAACCAACAATTAACCCTGTATACAATACCCGCCAGGCGGAACAAAGTTTGTTGATCTGGTCCGATAACGCGGTTAAAGATTATTATACCTATGTTAGAAATAACTGGGATAAAAACTTGCTGGCAAAAGGCGGATTATCAGGCCAAAAAGGTTGGGAAACATTATTGCAAACCGGTTTTGTTAATGTAGCTGATAAGGCTAATGGAACTTATACTTTCACCCGTGAACTTAACGGTGTTGCCCAGACAATTTTGAATCAAAGCAGTCAGTCTGAGGCTTCCGGTGATAATAAATTAGAAGTTCAACTATATCAAACAGTAGCGATACGTGATGGTAAACGCGCAAACAATCCATGGTTACAGGAAATGCCGGATCCGGTATCGAAGGTTACCTGGGATAACTTCGCGGCCATGTCTCCGGCTGACATTAAGAAATTCAATCTTGCCCAGTTCGATGTAATTAATATCGACGTAAATGGCTATTCAATAGCCCTGCCGGTATTATCACAGCCAGGGCAGGCACAAGGCACAATATCGGTAGCTGTTGGTTATGGCCGTACAATGTCAGGTCCGGTTGGTGATGGGGTAGGTAAAAATGCTTTCCCTTTTCATTCCTTCCGTAATGGCACCTTCCAGACATCAGCGATTGCAACATTTTCAAAAACGGGTGATAATGTAATTTTGGCTCAAACCCAAACTCACCACTCATTTGAAGGCCGCAATGTGATACGCGAAACTACCTTTAAGGAATTTTTAAAAGATCCTTCATCCAGCAGTGGCGATGAAAGAAAACACAAGAAATACGACGACCTGTTTTGGCAGGATTATGAGATAGAAAAGAAGCCCTATAACTGGGTAATGGCTATCGATCTTAACGCCTGTACCGGTTGCGGTGCTTGTGTGGTAGCTTGCAGCGCCGAAAATAATATCCCGGTTGTTGGTCGCGATGAGGTCCGCCGTCGCCGCGAAATGCACTGGATTCGTATCGACCGTTACTATAGCTTTAATAACGAAGAAGGCAAGTCGATAAGTGAAGAGCAGGAAATTTCAACACTGAAAGATCTTGACCATGTATCGGTAGTACATCAGCCGATGCTGTGCCAGCACTGCGATCACGCACCATGCGAAACGGTTTGCCCGGTATTGGCAACTGTTCACTCATCAGAAGGGTTGAACCATATGGCTTATAACCGTTGCATTGGTACACGTTATTGTGCAAACAACTGCCCGTATAAAGTACGCCGTTTCAACTGGTTCAATTATTGGAACGACTCCCGTTTTGATAACTACCTGATTAATGAGCACACCCATTTGGTGCTTAATCCTGATGTTACTACACGTTTCCGTGGGGTTATGGAAAAATGCTCGATGTGTATACAACGTATACAGGCCGGCAAGTTAAAGGCCAAGATAGAAAAGCGCCCGGTTAAAGATGGCGACATTAAGGTGGCCTGTCAGCAAACCTGTCCGGCAAATGCGATTGTTTTCGGTAACCGGAACGATCCGGATTCGGAAGTTTCGAAAGCGCTGAAGAGTGAAAGGACTTATTATGTGCTCGAAGAGTTAGATGTGCAGCCGGGTATTGGTTACCAGGTTAAGGTTAGAAATACTGCTGAATTAGAAGCTTAAATTATTATAAGTAAGAGAGATTTAAAATATGGCATCTCATAATGAATCAATAATAAGAGAACCGTTAATTACCGGTAGCGATATCACTTACGCAAAAATAACAACTGATGTTTTGCGCCCGGTAGAAAACGCGCCAACCAAGGCCTGGTGGATTGGCTTTAGCATGGCAGCAGTAGGAGCATGCCTATGGGTATTTGCCGTAAGCTGGACATTTTGGTTCGGTGTAGGTTCGTGGGGGCTGAATAAAACAGTGGGTTGGGCCTGGGATATCACCGGGTTTGTATGGTGGGTAGGTATTGGTCACGCCGGAACACTGATCTCGGCAATACTTTTATTGTTCCGTCAGAAATGGCGTAACTCTATCAACCGCTCGGCCGAGGCCATGACCATCTTCGCTGTGATCTGCGCCGCTACTTATATAGTAGCGCATATGGGTCGCCCATGGATGTTTGTTTACTCATTGCCCCTGCCAAATCAGTATGGCTCTTTATGGGTTAACTTTAACTCGCCGCTGATATGGGACGTATTTGCAATATCAACATATTTCTCTGTATCATTGGTATTCTGGTACACCGGCTTATTGCCCGATCTGGCAACTATCCGCGACCGCGCCACCGGCATCCGCCGCAGAATTTATTCTGTATGCTCGTTCGGTTGGACAGGTTCAGTAAAAACCTGGCAGCGTTTTGAAACGGTTTCGCTGATACTGGCAGGTATCTCCACACCGCTGGTGCTTTCAGTACACACTATTGTATCCATGGACTTTGCCACTTCGCTCGAACCGGGATGGCATACCACCATATTCCCGCCTTATTTCGTTGCCGGAGCAATTTTCTCTGGATTTGCAATGGTGCAAACATTATTGCTGGTTACACGGAAAGTGCTGGGCTTAGAGAATTATATCACCATGTTCCATATCGAATCGATGAACAAGATCATCCTTTTAACAGGTTCGATAGTGGGTGTAGCTTATATGACAGAGTTCTTTATCGCTTATTATTCCGGTGGTGAATATGAGCAATATACTTTCCTGAACAGGTTTATAGGGCCTTATTGGTGGGCCGGTTGTATGATGTATGGCTGTAACGTACTGATGACCCAGTTAATGTGGTTTAAAAAGGTAAGAACAAACATCGCCATATCGTGGGTACTATCAATCGTGGTAAATATAGGTATGTGGTTTGAGCGTTTTGTAATTATCGTAACCTCGCTGCACCGCGATTATATACCTTCAAGCTGGGCAATGTTTTATCCTACCTGGGTTGATTTAAGCGTATTTATCGGGTCTATCGGTGTGTTCTTTACCTGTTTCCTATTGTTTATCAGGGTATTCCCTTCAATAGCCATGGCGGAAGTGAAATTATTGGTGAAGAGTTCGAGCGAGCAGGGCAAGAAGAAATTACTTGCAGAGGGACATCTTGATCCTTCTCATGCTGAATTCTATAAAGAGTCATTAACCAAATTTGACAGCGTTGACCTGTCGGAATATGAAAAAGTATAAATAATGAGCAGCACTAAATTTATATTAGGCCTTTTTGATGATCCTGATGTGATGATGGAAGGGATCAGTAAACTACAGAAAAATAGTGTTCCTATTTATGATGTATACACACCAATGCCTATCCACGGCATTGAGGATAAATTAGGGGTAAAACCATCACGCTTAGGTTATGCCGCCTTTATGTTCGGATGCCTGGGTGGCACAACCATATTTAGCCTGGTTTATTACTTCCTGGTGCATGATTGGCCCATGGATATAGGTGGTAAACCGGCTTTTGCGGCACCGAATTTTATCCCGGCCACTTTTGAATGGACAGTTTTATTTACTGCCTTTGGTATGACGATCACTTTCTTTTTTGCAACGCATCTTTTCCCCGGCCGTGCGCCAAGGGTAATGGATTTCAGGGCAACCGATGATCGCTTTGTGATTGCGATAGATGCTAAGGGAAATATCCCGCATGCCGATATCACTAATTTATTAATGGAAGCTGGGGCTGTAGAAGTAAAGCATAACGACAGAAAATATGTTAGCTATGAATAAAATAAAAATATTGGGGATAACGGTTATTGTTATTGCTGCTACGGTTGTAATTACATCGTGCAAAGATAAAAGGAACACCGGATGGGAATACGCCCCCAATATGTACGAACATATTGCGTATGACCCTGATCAGGCTAATCCAAACTTTAAGGATGGACAAACCGCGCAAAAACCACCCGCTGGTACTATACCGGTAGGATTTAAAACATTTGACTACCCTAACACAAAGGATGGCTATGAATTGGCAGGTACAGAAGTGAAAACTACATTACCCCAAACCCAGCAGAATTTTGCCGATGGCCAGATACTTTTTGAACATTTCTGCTCACCATGTCATGGTATGACGGGTGAGGGTGATGGCTTGGTAGTGGCGCATGGATTTCCTGCACCACCTTCCTATTCAAAAGGGCAATCATCGCGCGGAGGCGCCATGAAAGACCTTAGCGATGGCAAAATATACCATACTATAACTTTTGGTGTAAATGCAATGGGTTCCTACGCTTCGCAGCTTGCACCTGAAGAGCGCTGGAAAGTAATAATGTATGTACACCATTTACAAACTTTATAAGAATTATAATTTACTAGATGAAGACTCATAATAGTTTTGACGAGCAATATCAATTTACAGGGAAAGTAAAAACCTGGAGCTTGGTTGCTATTGTTATAGGTGTTATTACCATTCTGGCGGGATTCCTAACGAATAATGCCGAACAAACCTTTGACAACCTATTGCTCATGGGGTATTATTTTACCTGCGTTTGCGCAGCCGGAATAATGTTTTGTGCAATACAGTATGCTGCTCAGGCCGGCTGGTCCGCTTCATTGATCCGTGTACCGCAGGCCTTTGGTAAGGTATTGCCAATTGCAGCCCTGATCTTTGTGATTATTGTTATAAGCGGTTTGTTTATTACCCATAATGTGGTTGACGACGCCGGAAAAAGCCATATTACACCTTATTTGTATGCTGGCTGGGCAACCCATGATCTGCATGTGAAAGGCAGCGGAATTTACGATTCGCTTATTGCAGGTAAAGAAGGCTTTTTAAATATTCCTTTCTTTTTGACCCGCATGATCGTTTTGCTTGGATGTTATAGCTTATTTGGCTGGTTGTTATTCAAATACTCCAGCAATGAAGATGAGGTTCAGGGAATGAAATATTATAACAAAAGCTTTATTATCTCCTGCGTCTTTTTGGTAATATTTGGTTTCACAATACCGGTATTTGCGTTCGATAGTATGATGTCATTAGAGGCTCGCTGGTTCTCAACTATGTTTGGCTGGTATAACCTTGCCGGATTATGGGTAAGCGGTCTTTCGGTAATGACATTAGTTATCATATACCTAAGAAAAGCGGGCTACATGTCGTGGATTACTGTTGATCACATGCATAATATGGGCCTATTTATGTTTGCTTTCTCTATTTTCTGGACTTATTTATGGTTTGGTCAATTCCTGTTAACCTGGTACGCCAACATACCCGAAGAGTCCGCCTATTTTTACAGGAGGTGGGAGCCATCATTTAAGCCCTGGTTCTGGCTTAATATTGTGATCAATTTTGGCGCACCGTTATTGATATTAATGTCGCGCGATTCCAAACGTCATATAGGTACATTGAAGACCATTGCTATTATTTTGATCATAGGTCACTGGCTTGATTATTTCCAAATGGTTATGCCTGGTACAATTGGTGCAAAGGAACATTGGTACACAGAGATCGGGTGGATTGAACCCGGTGTATTCATTGGCTTTGGCGGATTGTTTACTTTCTTGTTGCTGAATGCTTTAAGTAAATTTAAATCGCTTATACCTGCAAAGCACCCGTTTCTGGAAGAGAGCCTTCATCATCACATATAAAAATTGTTAAATTTACAACGGATACAGAATACCAAACGGATTTTAAAAATGGGATTCAATAAATTAATAAATTCTAAGAAAATACTTTCGCTGTTAGCCGCGTTTGTGTTGTTCGGCACAAATATGGTTATGGCGCAGACTGAAACTTCAGGATCTGCATTACCTGCCGATGCAGCAGCGAAAGCGGCACAAAAGGCCGACATGTGGATGGGAGTAGGCTATTATACTTTACTTTTTCTGTTATTGTGTGTCGCAGTGGCAGTTATTGGTAAAATACTGAAGGTATACGATCTGACCCTTCAGCTGCAGGGTAAAAAGGGAATAAACTGGAACAACGTGATTGGCGTAATTTGTCTTATTTTCATGGTTGCAGGATTATATGGCGCGTACTGGTCCTTAACTGTACAAGGAAATATGATCTTACCTGAATCTGCTTCAGAGCATGGTGTTAAGATCGATTTTATGTTTTGGACAACCACTATTATCACGCTCATTGTATTTTTTATCACACAGGTTTTACTGTTCGGTTTTGCATTCAAGTACCGTGGTTCGGATAAAAGAAAAGGATATTATTACCCGCACAATAACACCATTGAAAAGATATGGACAGTGATACCGGCAATAGTTTTAACCATATTGGTGGTATTTGGGTTTTTTACCTGGAGAACAGTTACGAACACGACAGAGGTAAAAGGAGATATAAACATTGATGTAACCGGTCACCAATTTGCCTGGGAACTTCGTTATCCGGGTAAAGATGGTAAACTGGGCTCTTTGGATTATAGGTTATACTCATCGAACAATATATTGGGTGTTAATTTTAAGGACAAGAACAGTTACGACGATTTAAAGGCGGATACTTTGGTATTGCCTGTTAACAGGTCTATCCGGATCAACATACATGCACAGGATGTGATCCACAGTTTTTTCATGCCGCATTTCAGGGTCCAGATGAATGCTGTTCCGGGTTTGCCTACCTTTTTCAAATTCACCCCGACCATTACCACAGCCGACATGCGTAACAGGTTGGATAATCCGAAATTTGAGTATACGCTGTATTGTAATAAGATTTGCGGAGGAGGCCATTACAATATGCAGAAGCCGGTACGTGTAGTTACCGAAGCAGAGTACCAGGATTGGATTTCAAAACAAAAGCCTTACCTGAGCGAGCAGCTGAAAAAGGAATTAAAACTTGCTGATGCAGGTCAGCAGAAGAGTGTAGTAGAAAAAAGGTTAGCATTAAATAATTAATCAAGTATAGCGATTATGTCAACATTAGCAGTTCACGATCACGGAGTAATAAATCATGATCACGATCACGAACATCATCATACAGATACTTTTATAACTAAATACGTTTTTAGTCAGGATCACAAAATGATTGCCAAGCAATTCCTTATTACGGGAATTACCATGGCGGTTATCGCGATGTTGCTTTCTATCCTATTCAGGATACAACTGGCTTACCCAGATAAAAGCTTTCCATTGATGGAAACTTTATTAGGCCGTTTTGCTCCGGGTGGACGTTTAGATCCCGAATTTTACCTTTCGCTGGTAACCATACACGGTACCATCATGGTGTTTTTTGTATTGACCGCAGGTTTAAGCGGAACGTTCAGTAACTTACTAATACCTTTGCAGGTTGGCTCGCGCGACATGGCATCGCCATTTGTGAACATGCTGTCCTATTGGTTCTTCTTTGCTGCAAGCGTGATCATGATATCCTCTTTCTTTATCCAAAAAGGGCCTGCTGGCGCTGGATGGACTATTTATCCGCCACTATCAGCTTTGCCTAAGTCGATGAAAGGATCAGAACTGGGTATGACCTTATGGCTTATCAGTATGGTATGCTTTATTGCGTCTTCGCTGATGGGGGGTATTAACTACGTGAGTACGGTATTAAACATGCGCACCAAGGGGATGGACCTTTGGAAAATGCCTTTGAGCGTATGGGCATTCTTTTTAACCGCAATACTGGGCGTATTATCATTCCCGGTACTGGTAGCGGGTGTTGTACTATTGATTTTCGACCGTAGTTTCGGTACAAGTTTTTATTTGTCAGACATTGTATTAAACGGTAAAATAATGCCGTTTGAAGGCGGTAGTCCAATTTTGTTCCAGCATTTATTCTGGTTCCTGGGTCACCCCGAAGTATATATTGTTATTATGCCGGCGATGGGTATCTCATCGGAGGTTATTGCTGTAAACTCACGCAAGCCGATATTTGGTTACCATGCCATGGTTTACTCGCTTATCGGGATTACTACGCTGTCGTTTATTGTATGGGGACACCATATGTTTGTTACCGGGATGAATCCATTTTTAGGCGGTGTATTTATGATCACAACCTTGATCATTGCGGTACCATCTGCGGTGAAAACCTTTAACTGGATAGCGACAATGTGGCGCGGAAATATTCG
>JANYAB010000067.1 GCA_025355225.1 Bacteroidota bacterium | reverse complement strand
CCGGAGGTTATTGGCTATCTTGGAGCGAGTGTTGACTGCGTCGATTGTACAATAAGGGGTACCACTAAACAACCTATTTTTTGGAAATGAAAAGGGGAGTAAAAATCGGTGTTTTGATTGTTACTGCATTGGTTTGGATCGCTGCATGTAAAAAGCCTTATGCGCCATCAATAACGGCATCAAACGTTAATTACCTCGTGGTTGAAGGCGTGATCAGCACCGGCCAGGATTCGACCATAATTAAACTAAGCCGCACAGTAAAACTTTCGGGCAATGCCAGTACGAACCCCGAACTAAATGCGCAGGTTTCAGTTGAAGATAATAAGGGTAATACCTTTCGCATGACAGAGCTTGCTAATGGTCAATATCAATTAGCTTCTTTAGATTTTGATAAGACGGCAAATTTTCGCTTACGAATAATAACCGCCGATAGCAAAATATACCTTTCGGACTTTGTAGCTGAAAAGGATACGCCACCGATAGATAGTATAGGATTTATAATCCAGAGCGACGGTGTACAGTTGTATGCCAACACGCATGATCCCAATAACAATACGCGTTATTATCGTTGGGATTATGTTGAAACGTGGCAGTTTCACGCGCAATACAAGTCAGATTTCATAACAGATGGACAAGAATTAGTATTGCGTACAGCGGCACAACAGATATATTCCTGTTTTGGGAATAACAACTCAAGTTCAATAACACTGGGCTCATCGGCAAAGCTACAGCAGGATATTATTTATCAGAACCCGATAACGCAGGTCCCATCCACGTCTGAGAAATTGGAGTCGAAGTACAGCATTTTAGTAAAACAATATGCGCTAACGGCAGACGCGTTTAATTTCTGGCAAAACCTGAAAAAGAATACCGAACAACTGGGTTCCATATTTGATCCGCAGCCGTCAAACCTGAATGGTAATATTCGTTGCATTACTAACCCAACCGAGCCGGTAATTGGATACATAAGCGTTACCAATATTCAGCAAAAAAGAATATTTATCGATAATAGCCAGCTTCCTTTAGCATGGCGGCCAAGTTACCCGTACCAATGTGAAATGGATTCGAATTTTTTTTGCGCGCTGTTGGGAGGGGGTACTTGTATAAATGAAGTTGAACTATTTTTAATTCCCATTGGGTCGGCGCAGTTGCCGATAGCTCAATTTTCGCCTCCAAACGGACCAGGGGTTCTTGGCTTTTTGGGAGCGGGCATTTCATGTGCCGATTGTACCATAAGGGGGATCACTAAACGACCTATTTTTTGGAAATGAAAAGAACAAAGAACATAGCTTTAATAATTGTCGCGGCCTTAATTTTTATAAGCGCGTGTAAACAATCCTATCAACCGTCTATAGCGGCTGCCAATATTAATTATATGGTAGTTGAAGGGGTGATCAATACAGGCGCGGATTCAACCGTAGTAAAATTAAGCCGCACCGTAAGTCTTTCGGGTAAAACAAGTTCAAGCCCCGAATTAAATGCACAGGTTACGGTTGAAAATGATCAAAAAGCAAGTTATCCACTGCAGGAGATAGGAAACGGCAAATATGGCTCCCCTTCGTTGAATCTCGATAACACACACAAATATCGTTTGAGAATAATAACGTCCAACGCAAAAGAATATGTTTCGGACCTGGAATCAGCTAAAACTAATCCGCCAATTGATAGTATTGGTTATATAGCCCAGGGCAACAACTTGCAGATATATGCTAATACACACGATCCCAATAATAATACCCGCTACTACCGCTGGGACTACCAGGAGACATGGCAGTTTCATGCCAAATACTTTTCAATGTATATTACCAATGGTAATGCAATAGTACCACGCGATCCCGCTAAGCAAATATATTCTTGCTTTGCGGGTAGTACCTCAAGTACAATAAGCCTCGGCTCTTCTGCTAAGTTGCAACAAGATGTTATTTACCAGGCACCGCTAACTCGGATAGCCAGTAGTTCCGAAAAAATAGAAACTAAATATAGCATCCTGGTGAAGCAATACGCTTTAACTGCCGATGAGTTTGCTTTTTGGCAAAACCTGAAAAAAAACACGGAGCAGCTGGGCTCTATATTTGACGCGCAACCATCAAATCTGAACGGAAATGTCCATTCAGTCACGAACCCCTCCGAACAGGTGATCGGTTATGTAGGCGTTACTAACGTACAGCAGAAAAGGGTATT
>JANYAB010000049.1 GCA_025355225.1 Bacteroidota bacterium | reverse complement strand
CCATTTCAACAATAACAATATTTATTAAAAACTGTCTTTGTAGACCAAAGGCCATGACGTAGTCGTTGGGTTTCATCCCAAGGTGAGCACATAGATTTTACGGGTCTTAAATCATAAAAAAAACCAGCAAGTTGTCTCGGATATTATTTAATCAAAGGGCAAATAATAATCCAAAGATTAAATATATTTAGTAGCTTTAGCCATTCTAATTAAAAATCCAATTGTCATTTCGTGGTAACGTAAGTAGGCTGTGGGTTAAGTTAACTGGCGAACCTTCGGCCTTTCCGCTTGAATCGAGAATATTTCATTCCGTCAGCGTAATGACAGCTGTTGTCCTCGCGTACAACGTCCCTTTTAATTTTATCATAAAACTACCGGTGGTCGCGATCATCGATTTCGCGATTTTTCTCGTTTCGATATATTTATATTATATATCGCGGTTTAAGGGCCGGACGAACATTAGCACGGTGGCCTATGGTATATTTGGTAACCTGTTGCTTATATCGAATTATTTTTTAAACTCGGGCATAAGCGGGCCTACAAATCTGATTACCAGTTTATTAGTAGTCCTTATTATCGCTATTTCGCCAAAAAAACAATATAAAGCATGGCTGGCGCTCAATATTATTATCGCTTTATTTTTGAGCGCTATAGAGTATTTTTATCCGCAGTTGGTCCCCAATACGTATATTGACAGGGAGAGTAGATTTATTGATATCACTTCCGCGTACATGGTAGGTATTTTTTTATCGTACTATATTGTTACCCATTTAAAGGGTAGCTATGAGAAGGAAAAACAGCAAGCTGAAGAAAAGACCAGGGCTGTTGAGCAGCAAACCGAGCTCATTTTGGTGCAAAACCAGCAACTGGAGTATATCAACTCCGAAAAGAACAAACTATTATCCATTATCGCTCATGATTTGCGGGGGCCGCTGAGCAACATACAGAGCTATCTTGAATTGGTAAACGAGTTTGGGTTGGATTTGGAAGAACGCCAGATTGTAGAGAGCGACCTCCTTAAAGTGACACAGAACACTTTAAACATGCTATCCAAATTGTTGATATGGTCTAAATCACAGATGGAAGGCGTGGTAGTTAAACTAAGCGACGTTAACCTGCTTGCATCGCTAAAAAGTACGCTGGAGATGGAGCGGGTACTGGCTTTAAAGAAAGAAATTGTCCTAACCTACACAATAGACCCATTAATAACTGTTGTAGCCGATAATGATATGCTGCAACTGGTGGTGCGCAACCTGGTAAGTAATGCCATTAAGTTTACGCCTTCGGGCGGAATAGTTGATATCCATACCGAAATGGTGCTAAACGATTGCAAGCTAACGGTAAAGGACAACGGCAATGGCATAGCCTGGGAGCAGCAGCCCGAGATATTCTCGCTTAAGGCAAAATCAACCTTTGGAACAGGCAATGAGAAGGGAGTAGGGCTGGGGCTGCTGCTTTGCAAAGAATTTACTGAGTCGCAAGGGGGCCGTATTGGGTTTGAAAGCGCACCCGGCCTGGGTTCCGAATTCTTTATTTATCTGCCCGTGGGGTAAGCATTCCGGTTCAAATTCCAAACGGTCACCATATTTCCATAAACAAGATGGTAACTATAACGCCAAAGCACTGATCGTTTCCAAAAATTTTGTGATATCAAAGGGTTTACAAATAAAGGCATCCGCATTACTATCCTTTGCTATCTCTTCTAAATTAAAACTTGCGGAATATAAAATAACGGGAATATGTTTGGTTACCGGACTTGATTTTACCTCCAGGCATAACTTACTACCCAACCCATCATCAAGTAAATAATCGATTACAATTATATGCGGATTTATTGCTGTAATTTCCTCAACTGATAATCTTATTGGGGACTCAATAACCTCAAATTCGCTGTTCTCAAATATAAACCCCATTATAGCAAGGGTATCAGCATCATTTTCAATAACGAGAACTTTTTTCATGGTGACCAAGGTTAGCCTAAGTTATGCATTAATTATTAAATGCAACTATCCGCCACAGAATATTAACCCGTTTTTAGAGCTGCACGTCTGTTTACTAAACAAAAAAAAACCGTTTGAAAAAGTTCAAACGGTTTATTCATAGGTAGATGCAGATATAGTTAAGCTGCCATCAATTGCTTGCCGGCGGGCTGGTTGTTTTTGCTCCTGGACTCTCTGAAACTTTTCAAGTCATTTTCCAGTAAAGCCTTTAATTGTAAATCCAATGCTTTCAATACTACGGTGGTTTGATTTGAGTTTTTCATGGTGTTAATGTTTTGTTGATACTACCATTGTTATAAATATAGTGCCACAGTTTTGTCACAGGTAAACGGCCTGTAAAGATGTAAATCAGATAGTTTGTGTGTATGTTTTTGTGAACAGTGAGGATGATTTAGACAACTATTGATCGCGCTCGGGGGACAAACCCGATGGCAGTTGTGGGTTAAACACGAAGGGAATGTTTTTTACGCTACCCAAACAGTATTTCGATTTCGCGGGAAATATCAAAGGGCAGATCTTTGTTGACCAATTGAACAGATACTGAACTATCCCCTTCGATTGCTACGCAATCCATTATGCACAGTCCATTTGACTCAAAATATGCTTTGTGTTTTTTTTCGACTGCGCTAAGGTAGGCGATTGTCAACTCGTAGTTTGTCATCTTTAGTCAATTTACATATTGATGATCCGAGATGGCGCGAAGGATTGTTCGCCATTAAAGTTAAAGCTGTTTCGGCATAGAGGTAGTAAAGTTATTTAAATACATTTTTTTAAAAAAAATAGTTTTTAATATTTTTAATCCACCCAAAACATTGTTTCGATTTCGTGACAAATATCATTGGGGAGATCTTGTTTCACTACGTGAACAGTGATCAACTTAGTTCCACTGATCACCACACAATCCATTATACCTATTTCTTTCGAGTCGAAATATTCTTTGTGCTTTTTTTCGATAGCCCGGAGGTAAGCTATTGTGAACTCGTCCTTTATCATCTTTAGTCAATCATAGATGATCCAAAATGGCGGGAAGGGGTGTTCGCCATTAAAGTTACAGCAGTTTCGGCTTTCTTATAGTAAAGCTATTTAAATATATTTTACAAAAAAAATAATGTCAAATATTTTTATCGAAATATTGCGACAGGGCTTTTGGGTAAATGTATACCGCCGGGAACTGATCAGGGCCGACGCATAGTATCCCGCATAATATTTATTTGCTGTGTAATATCAGCAAGATATACCTGGTCAGGTTCTTCACAGTAAGGGTCTGAGCGGTGGTAACCAGTCTTTGTAAAAAGCGTTCGCGACTGATTAAAGTATCGAAGCGCGTTTGCATGCTGATGTAATTTCAAATAGGTAAGTCCAAGATAATAATAGGTGTCCGCTAACTTTTTATATTTTTTTATTTCTAAATTAAAATCTGTTATAGCAGTTGGATAATCTTTCATTGCCAGATAGGTTACACCTCTGTGCAGATAATCAAATAAACCTGTGGTCTGGTGTTTTTCATGCTCACGGATGCACTTGTTAAAAATAAGAATGGCCGCTTTGTTATCTCCCATGTCCCTTTTGCACAAGGCCATTACTATTTGTAAATCGTAATCGCCATCTCCAGAGTACCCCGGTTGCCCGTTTGTCAAATGATAAAGCCGGTTCAAATCGTTAAACGAACGCTGATAATCCTTCAGAAATTTAAACAGGCACCAACCCCTGGTCCCAAGATAACCGGCGGGGTCAGATACAACAGCCTGATCGATCAATAGCTTCCAGGTATAAAAATCTCCGCGTTTAAGGTAAGGAACGGACATTTCATGCAATGACGGTGCAAAGGAGGGACAAGCTTTTAACGACTCGAGGAACAAAGTTTGGGATTGGCGGCTCCCCTGGCTGTACTGTATAGCGCTATTATAAAGCTCACAAGCTGTTTTATGTGGTTTATCGTTATAAACGTTGCAGTTGGTTTGAGCGATAATTATTAAAGGGCAACACAACATTGCAAAAAATAATAATAATAATATTCTCATGGTGTTATGGCTTTGATCCGACCCTTCACAAATTGAAAATTTAAGTAGTAATAGGAGTCATAGACATTCCCTTTTTGGTCTTTCCCCGGAATCCAATGATTGAGGTTTTTGCAAAGCCTCAACATTTGCCCGGTCAGTTCTTTATTTAGTAAAACCTTTTTGTAATCACTGTCTAATTGCGAAACCCGAAAACGGTCTGTTTCTCCCTTGCAATTGATAACAAAGCGAATTGTTATAAATCCTGTAGTTAATTTATAGGCTGGTTTATATAAATAATGGCTGAGAATAAACTCTTTTATCGCTTTGCCGCCTCCCTGATAACTTGTTGTAAAATTATAATACTGAATGATGTAGCCCTTATGACATAGATAAAAGTTTGCCCTATCTGTTTTAGGGTCGAAAGCAATGTCGCCTACATCTTCCGGCAGCTCATCAGCCTTGGGTAAATTACTTTGCGCTTTGATTGGCAATCTTATGGCTGTTAGCAAGAGCAGGATTAGAGCGTATTTCTTTAAATACATAATATTTTTTGTCAATTCTAAATATGACTTTTCAGGCTTGTTAAATAGCCCTTAATATTAAGTAATTATTTCTTCGCATCGCTCTAAAATAAAGCTGTTTGAGAAACCAGCTGTAATTGTGCAGTTTGTCGGCTTCTATTTCTATTAATAATTAAATGTAAATAGTTTAAGTTAAATTTATTATTTTTGCTGTCGAATCCCGGAAATACCATCAAGCATCTTTAATGTTGATTTTTTTTCTTTCCGGATTACTCCAAAATCCAGAATATGGATTTGCTGATTATATTAAAAAAAACATTTGATTTGAAACTGGGTTACAGAACATTAAGGAAGGATAATCCAATTGGAAGCATCACTAATAAATAAAGCCGATAATTATAATATTGTACCGATCTCAAAAATATGCTCAATAAAGATAGCCAGATAAAAGAACTCATTAAACTGAATGATGAGCTCGAAAATTATTTTAGAAACACCATTATACCGCAATTATTTGTTGATGCTGACCTGATACTGCGGAAATTTACCCCTCCGGCTATGAAACAGTTTAGCCTTTCGGCTGCTGATTTGGGTAAATCTATTGCCGACATTAAGGATAATGTGCGCT
>JANYAB010000034.1 GCA_025355225.1 Bacteroidota bacterium | reverse complement strand
AAGCCGCTTTACGAAAGTAAAGCGGCTTTTTTTGTAGACCAGATTTTTACGGTGCCGATATACGAAGATTGGGGGTTCGATTAGGTAATGTTAGCGAGACGCAACAAGGGTTTGGGTTCAAGCGGGGGACACTTGAGCCGGCGGTAGGAAAAACAAGGCGCAGGAATGGGAAATTTTCATAATTAGTTGATGTAATTACTTACGCTGCAAGGTGAGTAAAAGGGGGAAGGGCGCAAAAGGGGGGGGGATTGTGTTTTTTCGGGGAGTTAGCGAAAACTGAATTGGATTATATGCGTGGTGGTCGCCTGTCCTGCGTTGTCACGAGGACTCCACCTCTTTGGGCTTGCGCTGCATCCTCGCGCCAGAATGCGTTTGATGATGACCAGGTGCTAACTGAAGATGCGCTGTGACCGCCTTCCATTTGGAGATCATCGCCTCTGAAATCCCCAAAGACTCGGCGATGTCCCGGACAGGGCGGCCGTTGATTACCATTTTGATGACTTCCTCTTTAAATTCAACATCGTATTTCCGACGATGCCTTATTTTTTTTTACCTTGTATGGTTTTGCTAATTTAAGCAAGCCCACTGTCCGGTTTAATTAATGCATCTCAAAGATCTTGTTTTCTTTCATGACATTATCAGAGTAAATAAAGGTGTATTGCAAAATTACGTTAAGGATTAAGGAATGGGCAAGATCAAGAGCGGAATTTCGCATAAGTCTCAACCAGTTTCTGGCGTCCTATTTAAATGTCGACGGCGAAATATTATAGGTGCCTCCCTGTACGGTGTCGCCCGGAGCCGTAATTGGGCTTATCGGTATCAGTATGCCAAAATACCCTTTGTTAATTGCGGGGTTGTAGATATTGAAAGTCAAACTGAAATTCTCGTTTTTTTTGATGGGTATGTTCAAAACGGTATCATTATTTTTCCCATAAATACTGCCGCCGCCTGAGTTTTCCAGTGCATCGCGCACTCCAACGTTCAACGGGGGTAAAGGATTATTATTAACGGTCATTCTCACGCGCATATAATATTGTTTAAACCCATAAACATTGCAGGTATTGCTGCCGCCTATATTTTTGACTGGGATGGAATGTTGGTTGAAGTAACTGTTATTCGCGGCATTATTATTTATCAGATTGACACCTGATGGTGTATTTGACCAAACTAAAAAGTAGTAATTGCCATGTCCGGACGTCTTAAAATTAACAGTATAATTTCCCGAAGCGTCGGTAGTTGCGGAACCAACATAGCTCTTCAGGTAATATCCTGTAATAAGGTTAGGGGCTTCTGACTGGTACTCGCCTATCTTTACGGTGATGTTTTGGAACGGAACCTTATTAGTTGAATCGTAAAATCGGCCTTTTACCACCGTGCTGATGTTTGCTTGATAGTCCTTTTTACATGAGGAAAGCAGAAGACCCAGACAAAGCATGATCAGGATATAATTTCTCGCGGTATTTACTACAGCACAGGCCATCGAAATAAAGCTCCATTTATTTTTCATCATCATAATTTTTTCTGTTATTACGGATGTAATCGCTAAAATGTAACATTATAATATTTAATTGATTACAAAACCGAGACACTACCCAAAACTGGGAATTTCAAATTCTATAAGAAGCAAGAGTAAGACTTGATCCAAATTGTTTACAAGGCCAAAAGTCTCAAATCTTGCAAAAAGGGGTTCGAAAAGCTTCCCCTACGGGCTGCTAAGCCGCTTTACGAAAGTAGAGCGGCTTTTGGCTTTCATGTAGATATAAGCTACAGACATAGTGGTTTAAAATTTGCAATTCGAACGGCGTGACTAAATTTCCCCCCTGTCACACTATTGCAAATACAATATTAGCTGTTCGTTGCTAATTTTTTATGTAGCCTTGGTTTGATATGAGCAAAATCCGCCTGTTTGGTAAAATACTCAAGCCCTAAAATTAATAACGTTGAACTGGCAAAGTTTACCTTTTGCATAATTGGTAATAAACTCCAATCACTTATGCCCCATAAGTAAACACTGTAATAAAAAACTAAAAGGCTAATTATACAAAAGAATTTAAATAAATGAAGTCTTGTCTTCAGGATAAATACCGTGATAATAATTAAACATGTCCAAAACAAAGTGGTTGAAATGATTAACATGATGTCATGCAAATATGTTACGGTTAAAAACGTAAAAAAAACATTAGCTACACCCCCATATTTTAGAATATTGGCAACATTTTTTTCAGGTATTTTTTTTGACATATTAATAAAAAATATCGCATAAGTAATTGGCAGGAAAATCATTCCTGAGTATGCCCAAATTCTGGAAGGATTTTCAGCGCCATTTAGCGCTCTGGTTCCAAACAGGTTACTCATAAAATTTTTTGTCCAGTCAAAGCCAATAGAATATTCATCGAACATTGTGCCGCCCGGGTATATTGAAATGGCTATCATTATTAAGATCAACGAAATTGCTACTCCTATTAAAACTGAATATTTCTTAATCATTTGCCTAAAGTGTCGGTTTGTACACAGCCAATTAGATTAAATCGCTTGTCTATTGTTACAATTATTTGCGTCCCGAAATAAACTTTCTAATTGAATATTTAACATACTTAAGCAAATTATGCGACTGCCAAAAGTTTTAAATCCTCTAAAAAGGGGTTCGAAAAGTTTCCCCTCGGGGCTACGAAGCCGCTTTACGAAAGTAGAGCGGCTTTCTTGTTGTATAGTGTAGTCTGGAGACTACGTGCATAGTCAACTTAAAATAGATTTTGGAATAAAACGGGATAATAACTGCTTTGCGATAACCTGAAGTATCTTCGATAACCAGCTTCAGTTCGTTTTTAATTAGGTAAATGATTATTAACCGATAAGTTTTAACAATATAGATGTTTTATTGTTAAATCAATGTTACGTTAAGGTAAATACCTTTAAGTTGAGAATAAATTTCTATATCCTGCTAATATTATTATGAGAATAAACAAGTGTACAAGGTTGATCAATGCGTTATTCGTTTTACAAATAATATTAGCTGTACCCTTTGCAGGGTGCGTTTTTGGTCAGGTAAAAACAGAAGAGCAACCAAAAACCCCGGAGCAAACAAAAACCACTACACAAGTAAAGGCCCAGGCAGCGCAGGTGAATAACTTTGTTCAGCGATTTGATGATAAATTTTTAATCGACCTGGCCTTGGAGCGTAAAGATGGCGAGACAAAAAAAATGCTGTTTTTATCTAATTCGCTGGGGTATGTTGCCTATGGCATACCTGCTGCACTAATGGTTGGTGGTATTGTGCGGCACGATAGCCAGATGCGCGATAACGCCTTATATGTGGGCAGCAGCGCCGCCATTACTTTGGGTGTTACCTTGCTAATGAAAACCATATTTAAGCGCCGCCGGCCATTTGTGCAAAATTTAAAAATCGTAGCAGTTTACAATGCCGTCAGTACCTCGTTCCCTTCGGGGCATACATCAACAAGTTTTGCGGTAGCGACCGCATTATCCAGATCTTACCCAAAATGGTACGTAATAGTTCCATCTTATCTATGGGCAAGTTCGGTAGGATACTCCCGTATGTATTTGGGCGTTCATTATCCCAGTGATGTTTTTGGCGGTGCATTATTGGGCTCTACCACCTCATTGTTGTTAAGGCCGGCTATTAAGTAAGTACACATAAAAATACTCAAGGCATACTTACGAACGATCTTTTCAAATGCGCAAGCACTTGTACCATGTCAATGACTCGTCAAACAAGGCTGCTGTATAAGAGGCCTGTTGAAAAATATTTATAGGCACTATGACGCAAGTCATCGTAAATCCGCCAAAAAGAGTTCGAAAAGTTTCCCCTACGGGCTACTGAGATTATCAAAATACCCTTGTAAGTGAGCTACTTATGAGGGTTTTTTGTTGTTACTGTCAAGAAAATTAAGTTAAATACAGTGAAATCCAAACATAGTTTTCTATCAAATACAAGGAATTTATTCTTTACCCCCATTTCTCATCAGTAATAAGCTGAGGCTAATGCTAAAAGTATTACTTAGGATTTTTAATGGGCACACTGCCAGCTGCAGGTGGGTTTAACACAAATTCGTCAGCCGGAACATCCCAATAATCCAGGAAATTATAGTTAATCGTAGCATGGGTGCTCAATACCCCGTCTGACGAAAGTACCACGGCATTCGTTCTTCCGCCGCCACTCGAAGTATCATCAAGAACGCCCCACCGGCGTGCATCATAAAAAGCGGTGCCACGGAAGACGAGCGCCACCCGCCGTTCGCTGCGCAATTCTTCTTTTGCGGCAGCCATGTTTAAACCCGTTCCAGAGACAGCCGGCAAACCTGCTCCCTGGTAATTTCGCACGTTATCAACGCTAGCCAGACCCTGGTCTATCTGACCTGTATTGATCAGTGCTTCAGCCTTCATCAGCTCATTTTCTTCGAAACTCCCGGCATAGTAAACAATTTGGTTGCCCGGCGTTTTATCGGCAAGCGCAATCGCGTTATTGCCGGCCACGGGTGTTTCCTGCTGGTTTATCAATTGCCATCGTGTGCTAAAAGAAAATCCCCCCACTTGGTTCAGAAATTCATTTTTAACAAAATTTTTAGCAAGACGCTGATCGCCGGATTTAAAGTCTTGTACCAGGCGTTCGCTTACCGTAAAAAATGTTGTGGAGGGATCGCCCGCGGTAATGGCGCTTACCGAGCCGTAATTGGCAGTGATAATGGCGTTTATATCACTTGTTTGCGCAATAAACACATTGTCGCCGGCTCCGATGCCATTATTGGTTAAAGTAAGGATCATTTGCCAGTTGGCAGCGGTCATGGCAACTGATCTTGTATTCGCCAAAATGTTGCGCGCTTCCAGTGTGTTGATATTACGAATAAATGCTTGCCGCGTTGGTACGGCACCCAAACTCGTTTGTTGTAAAAAGTCGGGAATTAATCGCATCATAATGGAAGTATAATCAGCCGTAGCGCTGACAGAATTCAATAGCGCTCTCGCCTGCTCCAAATTTCTGTTTGATTCAGCGATCAACGCCGCGCTGCTAACATAGTTGGGATTCGTGCTGCTCGGGACATTGTTAATAATACCGGCATAATAAACCGAGCCGAGCCGGGCGTATGCAAAGCCCTTCCACCAATAGACCCAGGCCTTCAGCGTATTTTTCTTGGTGGCGGCGTCCCCCGAAAAGGCTATGTTGTTTACCAGGTCAAGAATCTGGTTGCAAGCATTATTCAATGCGTATAAGCTTTGCCATTCGTAATAGAACATATTGGTGAACTGTTTGTCGCGAGCGTTATTAATCCGCAGGTTCACCTTTTCGGGGGAAGTATTGGTGACTTTTGTGCCATCGTCAAAGATCACATAGTCAGGTAAATTTACAGCATTAGAATTAAAGTCGACATTAATCGAAGCAATATTGTCAGCAAGAAGTTCGTGGTAACCGATGCAATAGGCAAAGAACAGGTCTCCCAATCCGCCGCCGCCGTTTAGGCTACTGTTATTATAAACACTTCCCGACGCCAGCGCGATGATCCCGTTTTCATTTTTTGCCTGATCAAGTGTGGGAGAATTGGGGTCTTTTACGTCCAGTTCCTTTTTGCAGGATGATGAAATAATCATGCCCAGCATTAGTGTTAACGACAATATGTCTCTCCGCTTTTTCATCTTCATAACCTGTATGGTGTTAAAACCCGAGTGTTAATCCCAATTGGTACGACTTAATATTAGGCATCGAATTATTATCAACGCCCCTGTCATATGGTGAATTTGGGCCGCCGGAGCTTATCTCCGGGTCAAAGCCGGTATATTTGGTAAACGTTAAAATATTACGCCCGCTTACTGTTAAAACGGCTCTTCTAAATAATTTACTTCTTAATATTTTCGAGAAATCATAGCCAAGGTAAATATTTCTTAATCGCAGGAAAGAGGCGTCTTCAAGAAAGTAATCCTTCGTGCCGCTTCTTCCTGCCCCGTTCCTATCACCAAAAATATCGGCATATACGCTCCTGTAATAAGCGGTATAGGCAGCGCTTGTGCCGCCTATATTTACAGCTTTATCGTAATCTCCGCTTACGCCGTCCCTGTATAGCCATTCCTTCGTCTGATTATATAAATGGCTGCCGTACACCCAGTCGAACTGAAAACCGAATGACAGACGCTCATAATTTACTCCGTTTATGAATGACACATTAAATTTGGGATTTGGATCGCCCAATGGATAAACCTCATTGGTAAATTGAATGCCCTTAGTAGCTATATTCACCACCCTGCCGTTCACTATCGTATATTGGTTATAGTCGGCCGGTAAAATATAGGGCACACCTTCCTGGTTCTTTTCAGATAAACTGGTTAATGCTTTGTAACCATACAGCTGCCCTATTTTTTGACCGGCAATGAGCGCCTCCTGCGTAGTACCTGCCGCTGAACCGAG
>JANYAB010000028.1 GCA_025355225.1 Bacteroidota bacterium | reverse complement strand
CTTTCAAAGCGAATTTGTTATCAATCTTTATTATTCTGTCTATCGGGTCAGTACTACCAAATAATTTTTTCTCTAAGGATGATGATATTAATATCGAATTTGGTTCGTTCAACCCGTTGCGTATACCCTTTAGCATTTTCAATGTCAGCATATCCGGTGCTTCGGGTTGCATATATTTGCCATTCTGAGAGAATTTTTTATCCCCCGACAAAAGAATATGCTGCTCAGTTGGAGTGGCCATTACCACGTACTTAAAATCCTGACCATAAGAAGATCGTATCTCAGCCCCCAGCGGCATAGGATGAGAATTAATCGTATATACTTCTCCGCTATAATCTGCGTTCGCTTTTACCTCCGCAATGCGATCATAATTTTTATGATACTTATTAAATGACAATTCATCATAAATCCATAAACCGATAAGCATAGCAACTGCCATACCCACAGCAAGGCCACCGATATTAATAAAGGATGATGCCTTGTTTTTTATAAGGTTCCGCCAGGCAATTTTGAAATAGTTTTTTATCATGATGCTTTAAATAATAAATTCTAATTTCTAAACTCTAAATAATACGACCATAAATCCTAATTTTTAGATTCTAAAACTCTGATGGGTTCACAATATCCCCTGCAAACTGCCAACTAAAAACTGCCAACTATCCTCACTCTGTTTTCAAACTCTTCACCGGATTGGCTAAGGCTGCTTTAATACTTTGGTAGCTAACTGTGAGTAAAGTGATCACCATTGCACCAACTCCTGTTACAACAAATATCCACCAGGCCAGGTTAGAGTGATACTGGTAATTTTGCAGCCAGTTGTGCATAAAGTAATACGCAATTGGCGTAGCGAACACCAATGAAATAATAACCAGCATAACAAAATCCTTCGAGAGTAAACTCCAAAGGTTAAATACCGATGCGCCCAATACTTTGCGAACACCAATTTCCTTAATGCGCTGCTCGGCCATAAATGAGGCCATGCCAAAAAGGCCCAGGCAACTGATAAAAATAGCCAGCCCGGCAAATGCGCTTGCAAGTTTGCCGATGCGCTCCTCGTCGCCAAATTTTTTGGCATATTCCTGGTCAACAAATTGATATTCGAATGGCTGTGCTGGGTTATATGTTTTAAACACGGTTCCAATTTTAGCTAATGCTTCGCTGGTGCTTGTTTTGGGATTTATTTTTAACAGCACAACACCGCCGGGGTCTTTTGAAAGGAAATAAACTGTTGGCCTCACCTGCTGATAAGGGGATTCTGCAATCATATCTTTTGTAACTCCTATCACCTTGAAGGCATTTCCATAATATTTGATATTAGAGCCAATAGGATTTTTTAATCCCATAAAATGCACAGCGGTTTCATTGAGAACCACTGCGGCCGAGTCTGTTAAAAATGATCTGGAAAAATCGCGCCCATCGCTAAATTGCCAGCCTATTGTTTTTCCATAATCATACGAAACGTTGTTTTGTGGGAAATCTACACTCAGGTTTGGGTCTTTGCCATCCCACTCAATAGCGCTTGTACTTCCTGCATTTCCTGTGGGCGCAGATCCCGCTTCGGCAATGGATATTATGCTGCCGTTTTTAAATAAGTCTGATTTCACCGCATCAAAACTCTTATGGATATTATCAGTAACCATTGGTACGTAAACCAACCCATCCCGACTGTATCCTACCGGGCGGTTCTTGGCGAATTGAATCTGGCGGAAAACAACGATTGTTCCGATAATCAGCGTAACAGACACGGTAAATTGTAATACCACCAATACCTTGCGCGGAATTGCTGCCAAACGTCCAACCCTAAACGAGCCCTTCAATACCTTTATAGGTTTGAAAGATGACAAATAAAACGCCGGGTAACTGCCTGTTATCAGCCCGGTAATTAAACTGAAACCTATGCTCATTAACCAGAACAATGAGCTGCTCCAAAGAATAGCCATTTGCTTATTGGCTACGTCGTTAAAAAACGGAAGGCTTAGTTGCACCAATAACAATGAAAGAGCGAAAGCAATCATTACGCATAGTAGTGATTCGCTAAAAAATTGATAAATAAGCTGGCTGCGCAATGAACCAATTGCTTTTCGGATACCTACTTCGCGCGCGCGTTTCTCAGACCGGGCCGTACTTAAATTCATAAAATTAATACAGGCCAACAGCAGCACAAATACACCGATTATCCCGAACAGCCAAACATATTGAATACTGCCACCTGTATTGATGCCATTTTTAAACTCATCGTACAAATGCCATTTACTCATCGGCTGCAGAAATAGCGCCGGCTTCTTTTTGGCGAGGAACGCACTTACGTGATGTAGCTTAACATCCCTTATCTTTAATGATAAACGGGCCAAATCCGCAT
>JANYAB010000019.1 GCA_025355225.1 Bacteroidota bacterium | reverse complement strand
CCTGTAGCTCCTGTAGCTCCGGTTACGCCTATTAGTCCCGTTCCGCCTGTTATACCGGCAGGCCCGGTAATACCAATCGATCCTGTGGTACCTATTGTTCCGGTAATTCCGGTTGCGCCGGCAGCACCGGTGAGTCCGGTGGCTCCGGTTGATCCGTTAGCGCCTGTGGCACCCGTTGCACCTGTACTTCCTGTTGGTCCACTGGGCCCTTGTGCCGGACCGATCGGTCCTTGAGGACCCTGTGGGCCCGTCGTGCCTGTTACACCTTTAGCGCCTGTTGTCCCTGTTGCACCGATAGGGCCAACCGGTCCAGGTTGGCCATCTTTTTTGCAGCCATTTATACTTATCAGGCATGATAATAGTATAAATGGTATTATTTGACTAATTCGTCTCATAACTGAGCTTTAGCATCATTATCCATTATTGGATTTTGGTATTTCATTCACCTACCATATCCCCAAACCTGATCGAAAAAAAGGAAATATTGCATGAATGTTTCAGATTAGTTAAACGGAAGGCGTTCGGTTTTTGTTCTAAGAAATAATTGTGGAAAAGTCCCCTGAGTGCGATACGTAACAGAAGGCCGTTTATAATCGCTCTGCAGATGGCGTTTTAAAAAAATAAAGGTTGCTTAAAACGATGAAGAGACGGCCTATTACATTTATTTAGCGCACGGGCTTTTTATCACGAAACCATGTTTGTAGGCACCGTAAAGTAGAATTTAGTCCCAATACCTTGCTCACTGGTAACCCAAATAGTTCCATTCCATTTTTCCACAAGGTCCTTACAAAATAATAAGCCCATTCCCGTGCCGGACTCTTTATGAGTGCCAATTTCGCTATTTACATTACTCTTAAACAGCTTGTTGATCTTTTCGGGACTCATCCCCGTTCCGCTATCAGCGACTTGAATTATTGTATTTTGTTCGTCCTGTTTAGCAGAAACTTCAATAGTATCATTTTCTCCTGAAAATTTGATAGCATTGGTTATCAGGTTACGCACAACTATTCGTACAGAATTAGGATCAGCGTAAGCATTCAGTTCATCCGGAATGTGTTGCGACAAGCTTATTCCTTTTCGGGCAGCTTGTTCATTATGGCTTTCTATTTCATTGGATAGCATTTCGCTGACAGGAAAGCTTTTTACGGCGCTTACAAAATTCTCCATTTGGCTATTGATCCAAAACAGAAGGGTATCCAGAAAATCAGAAGTATATTCCAGTTTTTTTAACACGCCCGGAATCATCCCAAGCATTTGCTCGTGCGAGATTGAATCATCTTGCAGCAAATCAAATAAGCCTCTTAATGTACTTAAAGGTGCGCGAAGATCATGTGCAAGAATGGAGATCAGCCTGTCCTTCAATATATTCAGGCTATTCAGTTTGTTTGCCTGTTCATCAAGGTCGGCTTTTTGCTGTAATACCTCAATGTTTTTACTTTCAATCATCACATTGATCTTTTGCTGTTTGCGTTTTTCCCTGTAATAAATAGCAGTAATTACAATCATTGCACTTATAATGATGAGAAAGATCAAATTGATCAGCCGCTGGTAACGTATGTTTTGACTATACAGTAAATCCTTTTCATGTTGTTTTTGGGCTTGTAAACGCTTATTCACCGCGAAACTTAGCTCAAAATTATAAGCCGTAAGTTTTTGAATACTTTCGTTGTCTTTAAGTCCATTCTTTAAATCAATGTATTCATTTAATGCTTTATAGGCTTCATTTACCTTTCCTAACCCCGCGAGGGTCTTATTCATTTGAAATGCGGCGTTTGCCCTCACTGACAAATTGCCCAGCTTGATCGCTAACTTCTGCCCGCTTACTGCATAGGGGTAGGCGTTTTTAAAGTCTTTTTGAAGATTATATACAGTAGCAAAACCAATTAATGCATAAGCCTGGTTATATACGATCTTATATTTAATGCCAATCATCAATGATGTATCGAGATAACTGATCGCTTTTTTGAATTCGTGTTTATAGGCATAGCACATTCCCAGGTCTGTATACACTGAGCTTAGGCCATCTTTATCATTCTGTTTCTTTGCAATCCGGTTAGCCTTATTTAAGTATACGATGGCGCTGTTATAATCATTCTGAGCAAGCAGTACTTCGCCTACATTCTCATTTAAAGTGCCAAGGGCCTGCAAATTGTTTGTCCCCTGAAAAATAGCTATGGATTTTTTAAAGTATTCCAGAGCATTCGGATAGACCTCCATATTTTGCAGAATTACCCCTATATCATTGTAAAGGTCGGCTGACAGAATGTTATAATGATTTTTAACCGCAATAAACAATGCCTCATAGTAAAAATCCAGCGCTTTTGACAGTTGACCCTGACTGAAGTATATAATTCCAATATTTTTATAGCAATCTGTTAACGCATACTCGTCACCTGTTTTTTTATCTATCGCCAGCGCCATGTTTGAATACTTCAGCGCTTTACCATAATCGGCCAATTGAGTAGCCATACGCCCATATAAGACATAACATGCGGCCAGACCTTTCTGATCATTAAGCTGTTTATAGATTAAAATAGCCTGATCAAAGTTTTGGACGGCTTCTTTTGATTTACCCTTAAAGTAATAAACATGCGCTTCTTGTACCAGTCCATCGGCGAGACCTTTTGGATAGCCGGTTTTTTTTGAAAGAGCTATGCTTTCCACAGCATAATAAAATGTGCTGTCGGGGTTAGACATAAACGAAGCAGCCGCTTGCCGGTTTAACCGGTTTACCTTCGAGGAATCCGAACCAGAAGAGCCTTCAGGTGCAGCTATATTAACAAGAGGTATTAATAGAAGTAGTAGGATTAAATTTAATTTCAATGCCAGATGATATAATATAACAATAATTCTTAATCAGTATTCTGTCCTTTAACGAGATAAGATTGATAAAGTTAACTGCGGTAACATTATTTTAATTATTAATAATTTTCTATCCTTTGTTTATTAAGCAGATTATTAAAAAAGTTTATGCTGAACGAAAATCCAAAAATCAATATAGTTCTATGTTTTTGGATCGGTAGAAGCTGAAGTAGCCTGGTTGCCAGTAACGAGAATTGCCATTGAAATGGATTGGAAAAACGGTGAAAATAATAGTAGGATAAAATAATGTGAGACTCAATTAAATATTTTTTGCGCGAAGATGTTTAATACTTCCACCAGTATAAGGATAATGATTACCAATTCCAACCTGTAGCTGTTTCTGTATTGTAACAGATCCCTAAAAAGTTCGTAGTTGTCTTTTATTATATTTAATCCTTCCTGGATGTTTCTAAATCTTTCCTTCAGGTCAAAGGTCCGTTAAGATCAGTATGAATTTTATTAAGATTTTCATCATCCCATGTTTCGGGGGGCGAATCAAAAATATACAGGTTTTCAGTGATGCGGTTTTTTAATAGCAGGGTTTTTCCTATGTATTTTTTTAAGTTTATTCCTGATATATCGAGACTTCCTTTTGTTTCTAATACCTGGGTGTGGTAGTTTGTTTCCTCCATTAGCCTGGTTGTCTGCTCATGATAATAATCAAGTGCAACTGACTGCGAAACAGTCAGCATAATTAACCGCAAAACTTCGATGTCAGACCCGACGATCTCAATTGAATTAAACCCGATTTTATTCTTACCCGCATTTGTTTGGATTTTAAACTCTTCTTCCAGGCTTTGTTCAAATTTATTTTTGCAATAAGAAGATATTAGTCTTAAAAATTCAGATATCCTGATAGCATCGTAATTTAAAAAACATACAACACCATATTTAAAAACGTATATAAATTGATCTGTATCCGTTTTGTAAAATAATTCATCCGTATCGCTATAATGCAAATCGGCCTTAAAAGCAGATTTGAACATTTTAATATCAATGCTATCAGCTATCTGGTATGATAAAACTTGTTGTAACATTAACTCATTGATTTATGTTAGTTAAGTATGCCGCTTTTACCCGCAGCCTTGCGTGTTAAATGAAGAGAGCGTAAATGGATTTATGGCAACCTAAATGTAATCAAGCGCTTAATCATTAGCCGTTATAAATATTATTTATCATAAAGTTAACGAAATACTTTATTTAATATAATTACCAAAAAATGAACAGCAAACAAAGACTTCTTTAGACTTATTAAACATTTTGTGTCCGACGCACGCATGAAGTCTTATATGTTGAAATCAAAACTGCCGTTTATGGGTTTAAATAGTAAATATGCCAGACTATGAAAAAACACACTTTCCCGGGTGAACAAGAGGAGATTCCGCCGCAACCCGACCGCCCTGAAATAATACAACCTACGGATCCTAAAGAACCTGAGATACCTGAAAGGCAAATAGAGGAAATTCCAACGGAACTGCCACCTGATCCAAAACAACCGAATGAAAGACCGCGAGAGCCTTAAGCCAAAAGTTTTAACGGATTTCTTTTATGATCTGCAGCGTTCTGGCATCGGGTATTCCATCGAAGAATTTTTCTAACACCGATTGAAAAACCGGATTGCTGCCCGGTATTGAGGCAAACAAGGTCATGGACGATTTTAACTTCATATCATCCGGGTTTCCGAATATTTTGGTGGGATTGTCGCTTTCAAGGTTAAGTAACACTTCACTAATTTCAATTAGCCTGCAGCCTAAAACCGGATGCTGCAGATAATCGGATGCTTCGTTCAAATCCTTTATAGCGTAATATTTCGAAATTTCTGTAGACCCCAGACCCTGGATTTGCGGAAATATGTACCACATCCAATGGCTTTGTTTTCTGGCATTTTTAACTTCTGCCAACGCAGCCTGATAGCTTATTTCCTGGGCGTCTGTAAATCTATTCAGGTTATCAGCGACTGCCATATTTTGTATTAACTAAAGTTTTGATACCCGCCTTGGGCAATTAAAAGCCAGATCGATCCGGATTTTATTAAAACCGGCCCGCATTTAAAATGTTTTTCCAACTTATTCGTCTGAGTTAGTAATATATGAAAAAACGTGTTCCTTTTGTCCTTCTATTGTTAGTCATTTCAGACCTCTATTTTTTCCAGGCTATAAAATCCATTTCCGATAGCCCTTTGATCTTATGGGGTTATTGGCTGGTTGATCTGCTGCTGATGCTGGGTTTGTTCGCAGTGCTGATCACGCGACGCCCTAACCGCTTATCACCAAAACTACTTTCAGCTTTGATGGGGTTGGTGCTGCTTTCCCTTATTCCCAAGGTGTGCGCGCTGCCGGTGTTGTTGCTTGAAGATATCATCCGGTTGTTCCGGGGTTTTCCCCCGAGAAGTCATTGGGTAAGTGAGCTGGCACTTGTGATAGCTGCCATTCCGTTCCTGGGACTTTTGTATGGACTAACCCGCGGGCGGCATTATTACAAAGTAAGAAAGGAAACTCTGTATTTTACGGATCTGCCCGATGCATTTGATGGATTCACAATTACGCAGCTGTCTGATATTCATTCCGGCAGTTTCACCAGCTTGAAAGGGGTGGAAAAAGGCGTCGAGATGGTGAATGACCAACAAAGCGACCTGATCCTGTTCACCGGTGACCTGGTGAACAACCAGGCTTCGGAAATGGACCAGTGGATACCGGTCTTTTCAAAGCTCAAAGCGCCTTTCGGAAAATTCTCTGTTTTAGGTAATCATGATTACGGAGATTATATGAAATGGGAAAGCAAGGGTCATAAACACGCCAACCTCAACCGCTTAAAAAAGGTTCATGGCGAGATCGGTTTTAAATTATTGCTGAACGAAGCTTTTACGCTTCAAAAGAATGGACAGTCGATATCGCTTATCGGCGTGGAGAATTGGGGTAAAGGTGGTTTCCACAAATATGGCGATCTTGAAAAAGCGACAGCAGCAGTTCCTGCTGATGCTTTTAAAATCCTGCTCTCGCATGATCCCTCCCATTGGGAAGCAGTAACACTTGGTCATGATCAGCACATCCACCTAACGCTTTCTGGTCATACGCATGGCATGCAGTTTGGTGTTGAGTTATTTGGTTTTAAATGGAGCCCGATAAAATACATTTACCGGCAATGGGCAGGCCTCTACGAGGAAGACGGGAAATATCTTTATGTTAACCGGGGCTTCGGTTTTTTAGGCTTAAAAGGTAGAGTAGGTATATGGCCGGAAATCACTGTGATAACTTTAAAAAAAGCCTGAGTAGAAAAATACTTGAAAAATAAAAAGTACTAATGTGGCTTCTCCTGAAATAATAACCCTTCAAATAACCTAATATGTTTTTGTATATTCAAAAAGCAAGTTAATTATGTTGATATTACCATCAACATGGGCTCAATAACCTTTTTGACTTGATTTTTATATGAGAATATTCATTAAAATATTAGTAACCTTATTTACAATTTACACTACAGTTTGTGTAATTCTTTTTGTTTATCAGGAAAAGATGATATTCTATCCTACCAAGCTTTACACAGATTTTCAATTTACTTTCCCAGGGAAATTTGAAGAGATAAATATTAAAACTCCGGACAATAAGTTATTAAACGGAGTACTATTTAAGGCAGATAGTACAAAAGGATTGATTTTTTATTTGCATGGCAATGCAGGTGCTTTGAATAGCTGGGGGGACATCGCCAAAACCTACACCGATATGCATTATGACGTTTTTATGCTTGATTATAGGGGATATGGAAAAAGTGAAGGGCAGATTACCAGTCAGCATCAATTTTTAGAAGATGTGCAATTGGCATATGATCAAATGAAGAAAAAGTATCCGGAGAACAAGATCATTGTATTGGGATACTCAATTGGTACAGGAGCCGCAGCCAATATTGCCGCTAACAATCATCCACGCCTGTTAATTTTGCAGGCTCCTTATTACAGCCTTTCGGATATGATGAAGCATAACTATCCCGTTATTCCAACCCTCATTCTGAAATACAAGTTCGAAACCAATAAGTATATTCAAAATTGCAAAATGCCTGTAGTGATTTTT
>JANYAB010000158.1 GCA_025355225.1 Bacteroidota bacterium | reverse complement strand
CGCCGTCCCATTTAAGTGCAACATATCTACCACTAAATTTTAAGCCTTCCATAGTACCGTAAACCGGATCGTTCCGCTTTATTTTTTCCTGGATGTCGAAGGTTCGCAACAGCAGGTTGCCCATAAGCACAGTTTCTGTAAGCGGGCCTGCATAGCCAACAAAAGGTGAGTCGACTTCCATTTTACCGTGCCCGGCAATACTCGCATCAACCCATTGCCACCAGTGCCCGTCCATATCGCCTTCCACACGTGGATACTTCTTTGGGACATTGACATCTTTATTTAGTGAAAGCGGTAACAACCTCGGGTGACTGCCGCCCCATCCGCAGGATACTTTTCCTTTGGTGCCGATGAAAAGGGTACATCCTTCAAAATCATTTTCACTTGGAATATCGCCCAGGGCTTCGTTCATATTCACATCAGGATCAAGTTCTGCAAGGCGTTCAGGAGTAATACCGCCATCCATCCAGTACAGATCGAGGTCTTTGCCGTTTTGCTGTGTGAATTTAAACTTGATGGAGCTGGATACCGGCCCGCTTTCAGGATAGATACCTTCTTTAAAAATACCTTTATAAACGGTGCTTGCACTGCCCGATACCTCGGTAGGGTAGCCAAGCCCCAGCAATTTAAATGGAGGGCCCATAATGTGGCAGCCCATATCGCCTAATGCGCCTGTTCCAAATTGCCACCATCCACGCCAGTTAAAGGGTACCAGGTTTTCAATATAATTTGTTTCCTGTGCGGTTCCCAGCCATAGATCCCATTTTAATTCTTTAGGTACGGGCGGCTTATTTGCTGGCCACGAAATACCCTGGGGCCACACCGGCCGGTCTGTCCAGCAATAAACTTTTTGAATATCACCTATCAACCCTGCCTCAAACCATTCCCGCATAGTGCGCATTCCATCGCATGATGCTCCCTGATCGCCCATTTGGGTAACCACTTTGTATTTTTTTGCTGCTTCGGTTAATATGCGTGCCTCGTAAATATCATGCGTTAGAGGCTTTTGCAGGTATAGGTGTTTGTTTAGCTGCATGGCGCTAAGGCCAACAATGGCATGGTTGTGATCGGGTATGGCCACGGTAACCGCATCGAAATGTTTGCTCTCTTTTTCAAACATTTCGCGCCAATCGTGGTAAAATTTCGCCTTTGGAAATTCCTTACGGCGTGGTGCTGCTCCTCTGTCGTCAACATCGCACAGGAACGCTATTTCCGCATTCTTTTTGGGTGCTTTAGCAAAATGGTGAATATCATTCTCCGCCTCGCCGCTGCAACCCACCGCAGCAATGTATAATTTATCGCTTGGGGCCACATATCTTTTACCGCCTAAAACAAACCGGGGCACAATGTAAAATCCGGCAGTTGCAATTGCCGCTTTTTTAATGAAATTTCCCCGGCTAATTGTGTTTTTGGCATCCGTTTCTTTACTTTTTTCCATGGTGGTACGATTATTTTTTGACGAGTGGTTTTACTGAAACTTCTTTGAAATAAACTATGTCGTTATCGCCATGATTTTGCAAACCGATATAACCTTCATTTGGCCGTATGCCGCGAAAAGGCTCGAAATCAAATTTGCGGGCGGGAGTGGGGTCGCCTTCTGTATAGTCGGTTACCTTTTGGCCGTTCAAATAAACAATAGTGCGGGGGCCATCAAGTGTAATCTCCATAGTGTTCCATTCGGGACCGGGCTTGCCCGGTTTTGCTAATGGCTTCGTTAGCGAATATAGCGTTCCCGTAACGTGGTAATCATCCTCCTTAGAAGTTTCGGGATGATTATCTATCTGTACTTCGTAACCGTAAAAAACGGGCATCCATTCTTCACGCGGCTCAAGAGGAATACGGATAAACACACCCGAGTTGCTGTTGAATTTTTCCATTTTGTAAACTACGCGAATGGTGCAATTACTAAATTTTTCTTTGGTCCAATATAAAAGGCCCATGCCTCCGTGACTGCCGGTTAAACCATCCTTGACATACCGGCTGCCCTTGCCAACCTGTTTCCAACCGTTAAGATCTTTGCCGTTGAAGAGTTGACGCCAGCCTTTTTCCTGGGCATTAGCATTATTGTACATCAATAAAAATAGCAGGCTGATGCTTAAGCATAGGCCTTTACGAATGGATTTTTTGATCATGATCATTAATTTAGATTACAGGAATTGAAATGCGCAATGACTGCTTAGCAGATCAGTATTGTTTATAATTGATTGAGCAAATTAAAGATTTTTATTTTAGAATGTATTGAGAACTTTTGAAGGATAAATGTTTTAGCCCCCATTTAGATGCTATAGCTGACTGGGGGGATTATTTCGACATTTTCCTAAGTTGCTTTAAATGTTTCTTTTAAGTTTAATTTAGGTTATTTT
>JANYAB010000805.1 GCA_025355225.1 Bacteroidota bacterium | reverse complement strand
GGAAGAAATTTTTCAAAAAGCATGGTTTCTGATAGCAACACTTCGGTTTTGGTTAATGAGTCGTTTGTGAAACAGGCGGGCTGGAAAAACCCAATAGGCGAGGTGGTGGATTTCTTTTATAATAAAAAGAAATATACTGTTATAGGGGTCGTAAAGGATTATCATTTTCTGTCGCTTACTGAGAAAACCCCCTCGATGCTTTATACAATGAACCCTCAATATCCGTATGGTAACATTTTTATCAAGATAAAAGACGGTAACCAGGCGGATGTGCTTAACCATATTCAAAAAGCATTTAAGACATTATATCCGTATATACCTTATCAGTACAGCTTCAAAGATGCCAAGAACGCAGAGCAGTATGACAAAGAAGCTAAATGGAAACAGATCGTAACCTTTAGCGCCATTTTAACAATTTTTATTTCGTGTATCGGGCTATTCGGCCTTGCGACATTATCAGCCGAGCGCCGCAGAAAAGAGATAGGTATCAGGAAGGTACTTGGTGCTTCTGTTGACGGCATTGTAAGAAAACTTTCTGCCGATTTTTTAAAATTGGTAATACTTTCGGCAATTATAGCTGCTCCGGCGGCATGGTGGGCAATAAATAAATGGCTGCAAAATTATCCTTACCGGATAGAGATAAATACGTGGATATTCCTATTTGCTGCCGGGTTGGTACTTTTCGTCGCGCTGGCAACTGTTAGTTTCCAGGCTATAAAAGCAGCAGTCGCCAATCCGGTGGAGAGTTTACGTAGCGAGTAAGCCCCACCTAAATCCTCCCCGGTAGGGAGGACTTTAAAAGAATGAACATGAGACAAAAAAGATTTAAAAGTCTCCCCTACAGGGGGAGATTTAGAGGGGGCTACCTTGTATCATAACCGTACACCTACTGTTTCGTTTACGAACGGGGTTACTGTGTTGTTTTTATTTAAGTTATTGATTGTAAATAAGTTGCTATTTGGCAGCGCGTTTGTTGTTCAGATAGAAATACGATACCATGATAAGAAATTATATAAAAACCGCGTTCCGTACCCTTACAAAAAACAAGGGGTTTACCGCTATTAATGTTTTAGGGTTAGCGCTGGGCATTGCTGCCTGCCTTCTTATTGTTTTTTATGTGTTTGATGAATTAAGCTACGATCATTATAATACCAAAGGCGACCGCATATATCGTGTAAACGAAGATTTGAAATTGGGTAATAATAATGTTTTATATGCGGTTTGTATGCCGCCCCTGGCTCAAACACTGAAAAATGATTTCCCCGAAGTTGAAGATGCAGTAAGGTTAAAGTCGGCAGGTGGTTTTCATGTAAAAAAAGGAACTGAAAGCATCCTCGAGTACGGGACTGTATTTGCTGACCCCTCGATCTTTAATGTTTTTACTTTACCAATGACCCATGGTAATTCCGCGACAGCCTTAAAAGAACCTAATAGCGTTGTGCTTACAGAAAGTACAGCAAAAAAATATTTCAACACTACCAATGTGGTCGGTCAAACCTTAAAAATTAATGATAATCAATTATTTACTGTTACCGGCGTAATTAAGGATGTTCCTAAACAGTCGCACTTTAATTTTAATTTTTTCGTTTCGATGTCCAGCTTCCCCGATAGCCGCTCGAATCAATGGTTAAGGAGTGACTATAACACTTACGTTCTTCTAAAAAAAGGATTTGATCATAAAGTATTTGAGAAGAAACTACCAGCTTTTTTAAACAAATATAGCAGCGGCGAAATGCAGGCAGAGTTGCATCTAACAATAGATGCCTTTGAAAAAAGTGGAAGTTATTTCCGGTTGAATTTAACGCCGCTTTTTGATATTCATCTGCATTCAAACCGCAGTGGCGAACTCAGCGGCAATAGCACAATGCAGTACGTTTACATTTTTTCGGCAATTGCTGTATTTATACTGTTAATTGCCTGTATAAATTTTATGAATCTTTCTACGGCCCGTTCATCTAATCGTGCCCGCGAAGTAGGTGTGCGCAAGGTTTTGGGTTCTCCCCGAAAATATCTAATTGCTCAATTTTTAACCGAATCGATATTAATCACTCTTGCCGCCACTATTATAGCCTTGTTCGCTGCAATGGCATTATTGCCGTTATTTAACCAATTGTCGGGCAAGGAATTGATAATAGGCCCGCATGCATTCGCCTGGCTAATCCCATCATTATTAGTAATTGTAATAGTAGTCGGGGGGATTGCGGGTTCATATCCAGCTTTTTTTCTTTCAGCGTTTCAGCCAATTAATGTACTGAACGGGAAATTATCCACAGGTTTTAAAGGCGGCAAGCTGCGTAGTATATTGGTCGTTTTCCAGTTTTCTATTTCCATATTTCTAATCATTGGCACCATAGTTATCTATAACCAACTCAATTACATACAAACTAAAAACCTGGGCTATAACCG
>JANYAB010000801.1 GCA_025355225.1 Bacteroidota bacterium | reverse complement strand
CCACATTCCAACACGACAAACAAACAACAATAGCTTTTTCTTTATCTTTAAAAAGTGTAAAGCTATTACAGGACTATAATCAAGTGTAAATTCAAGACAGGATTAATCATTAAAAGTGTAAACTTTTTTCAGGACGACACACCCCAATGTGCTGTTCACCCCAATCTCACCATTGTGCCGTTTGATTATTTCTGAGGATATATACAAACCCAGACCTATACCCGAAAAATTCTTCGAGGTATTTTCTACACGGTAAAATCTATCGAATATACTTTCGATTTTATCTTCTGGTATTCCTATACCGTGATCGGTCACTGATACTTTTACTGAACTATTACGTAGCTTTTCAACTGTTATGATAACATCCCCATTTCGCGGCGAATACTTAAAAGCATTTGTTAAAAAATTACTTAATACCTGGTCAATCCTGTTTCGATCTGCATGGACAATCAACGTAGGGTCAGCATAAATGTCAATTGTGTGTTTACTATCTTCCGTCTGGCATTGATCTACACATTCGTCGATTACATCAATCAGATCAAATTCTGTTTTATTAATCTCTAGCTTTCCAGCCTGTATCCTCGTCACATCCAGCAGATCGTGTATAATGTCCGTGAGTTTATTAACCTGTTTTGATGCCTTGATCACAAATGGGGCTACCGGCTGTAATGTTTCATTTTTACCGGCCATCCTTTCTACTACTTGCAAAGATGCTTTTAAGCTGGTGATCGGAGTTTTTAGTTCATGGCTTGCAATACTCAAAAATTCATCCTTCTTCGCCATAAGTTCTTCAGCGGCTTGCTGCATTACCTGGTGATGACGCGATTCCTGTTCGGCCTTTTTTCTTTCCTCAATTTCTGCCTCCAATTGTCCCACCGTACGCAAATTATAGATCATAGGCAGCATTTTGTACAGGGCATAAACTGTGAACATGGAAACTACTGCAGTGGCAAACCTAACCGCGGCACTTAAGCGATAAACCGGCCACCAAAATATCACCGCATCAATCAAATGGGTTGTCCCGCATAACAGGATAAACGCGATAAAAAGCCAGATTATCCTTGGAAAAGGGATATCCTTACGCTTATTTAATATGCGAAACAACAAAAATGGAATGGCAAAATAAGCCGCCCAGATCGAAATGTCCGAAAGGATATATAACCACCCGTGAAAATCAGTCCAAGTACCACAATGCCAGCGGGCTGGCCAATCAGCGGTATTAAACATTTTAGTGAAAAAATCTCCTGTCTGATCAAAAATTCCGGCTTTTAGTTGCCTGCTGATCTGATTGTGCGAAACGCACGCGGAGTCACAAACAACATGCGATCCGGGCAAAGCATTAAGGGCTTTAACTGGCATGAGATCAAAATTTAAAGGGTTAATTTAAACTGTCAGCTATAAAAATCTATCTCTTTATAAGAGGCATATAGAAGTTTCAGACGTACTCTCTATTTAACAAGACGTTTTAATTAAAAATTTAGTCTTTCGTTTTTTGATAAATCTGTACTGTTATTTTCTACAATTTCAGATTTAGATTCAATATCTGCAAATAATTTCTTGTCTTTCGTTAAAGTAGGGGCTACGCCAAAAATACCGATACCTGCTATGGAAAGCATCATAAACAAGATCAAGGCGCATACCCTGAGCATCCTTTTGAGATGTTTCATAATCTTATTTTTAAATTCGATAATGCCGTAAAAAAATACGACATATCAACATGTGACCAAAATGGATTGTACCACAGCTGTGGTTTAAAAAGATGGGGGATATTTATCCTAAAGTGATAGCAGGATCATCGCGTTTATTCTGTGGAATAAATCTTACAGGATTGAAATCAAAGATTGTTTGCTTGATATAAAGTTTTGAAAGTACTGTAATGCATGTTTTTATAACATTGCTGTGCAGGCGTCCTAAATCAACTGCTGGTATAAAAAACAATGAGATAGCAGGATATTTACCATCAACTTTCCCTAAAGCCCGTTTATAACTGATACTTTTTGTCAGCTTATTATTAGAGCCAACCACTAACGTAGTTTGTGGAACATTAAGTTTTGGTTGTGATTGAATTGCGATTCCCGAAAAACAAAAACAACCCAATAGTAAAACAACTGCGAACAGTGCTTTTGAAAAATTGTCTTTTATGTTATTAAAGCGGGTACAACTCATTGCGGTATAAATATACAAAAAATAGAACTCAAACTAAATCCCAGAATAAGCTTGATGAGTTATATTTGTACATTCCACGCTACATAAAATGGATAAACCAGATGCCTTTTTCACGATAAAAAAACTTGTACCGAATGATACCGCTTTAGCTAAGGAACTGTTTCATTTCTTCCAGGTTGATGATGGAATTTCGGAACCAATCATACCCTCCAACGAATATCTTCATTCATTACTTCAAAAAGACGATTTTCATATTATTGTCGCTATGGCTGGTCATGCTTTGATCGGGGGTCTTACCGCTTACGAGTTGGAGAAGTACAAAGAAGAAATTAAAGAGATGTTTTTGTACGAAATCGCTGTCGAACCGGAACAAAGAAAAAGAGGAGTCGCGAAGGCGCTAATTGAACGTCTAAAAGAAATAGCTATCTCCAAAGGGATAAAAGAAATGTATGTCGGCACATCAACAGATAACCATGCCGCTAT
>JANYAB010000797.1 GCA_025355225.1 Bacteroidota bacterium | reverse complement strand
GCAACTTTATAATCGGACGACATCCCCATAGATACCACATCAAAGTAATTGTCCTTCCGGAAATAACTTTGTTTGATACCATCAAAAAAGGTTTTCAGTTCGTAAAACTCCTCCCTTATCTGTTTGATGTTATCCGTGTTGGTAGCGATACCCATCACGCCTCTTATCCTGACGTGCTTTAAGGCCTTAAATTCATCCGAGCGTAGTAACTCAATTATCTCATCAAATCCCAAACCGTATTTGGTTTCTTCGTCAGCAATATATATCTGCAAAAGACAATCGATGGTGCGGTGGCTTTTTTGCGCATGTTTATCAATTTCCATTAAGAGTCTTAAACTATCAACTGATTGTATCATATTGATAAATGGCGCAATGTATTTAACCTTATTGGTTTGCAGGTGACCTATAAGGTGCCATTTGATGTCTTTTGGCAGATGTTCATATTTATCAACCAATTCCTGTACTGTGTTTTCTCCAAATAAACGCTGGCCGGCTTCATAAGCTTCTTTTATTTCTTCAACTGTTTTAGTTTTAGATACTGCCAGTAGTCTTACGTTTATGGTATCGGTTTCGATTTTTAAGCTTTTAATGTTATCTGCAATGCTCATTTATCCGTAGTTTTGCTTAAATAATTGCCGCTAAATTACAGAATGCATAAATATAATAGCCTGTTTTTTTCAGTATTGATTTTTTTTGCCGCCTGTAAAGGGGCCGATACCCCAACCGGAATAATTAAGCAAGAGGAGATGACCGCCTTGATGACTGAAATTCATATTGCCGATGGTAGTTTGTATAGTTTCGCGCAGGTACCCGATAGCCTATACAAATATGGTACGGGGAAATATCTTGCCATATTTAAAAAATTTGATACTGACTCTGTTCAGTTTAAGAAAAGTTATAAATATTATACTTCTAATCCCGAAATGCTGGCAGCTATTTATGACCAGGTCGTCATCAATCTTAGACTAAAAACCGACTCAGTTAATAAAGCAAACCAGGCACAAATAACCAGAAATAGCAAAAGGGCGGCTGACTCCCTTAAAAAGTTAGGCCAGAAGCCGCCCGGCCCTCCGGCAATCTATATGCCAAAACCGAATAATATTTCACCAGCCAAGCCGCCTAAACCAAATGCTGTACCCGTCAAATAGTGTCGATAAGCTTGGGTTTACCGAGATAAAGGAATTGATTAAAGCGCATTGTCTTAGTGTTATGGGCCAGCAAATGGTTGATAAAATACAGGTGATGAACAATTACGACCAGGTACATAAGTTTCTTAGCCAGGCGAATGAGTTTAAAAATATATTAGAAAATGATGAAGCTTTGCCTATCCATCATTTTTTTGATATAAAATCATTGGCAAATAAAGCCCGGATAGAAGGCACCTTTTTAACCGAAGAAGAGTTCTTCCAGGTGCAAGCGTCTTTATCAACTGTATTTGCGGTGATCGCTTATTTTAACGAACGGGAAGGGCAATATCCAAGCCTGGAAGCCCTGTTTGAACATTTACCAATCGAAAAATCTATCCTTAAAAAGATAGAATTAATCATAGACCCAAAAGGTAAGATAAAACCAAATGCATCGCGGGAATTTTCGGAACTCACATCAGCTATCGCGAAAGCGGAGCATGAGGCGCGGAAAAAAATAGATCAGATATTTAAAAATGCTTCAAGTAACGGATGGACAGCAGATGGATCACTCACAATAAGGGATGGTCGTTTATGTATCCCGTTATTGGCCGAGAATAAAAGAAAGGTTAAAGGCTTTATTCATGACGAATCATCATCGGGCCAAACTGTTTACATTGAACCGGAAGAGGTATTTACCCTGAATAACCGTATACGCGATCTTGAATTTGAACGTCGGCGTGAAATTGTAAAAATATTAACCACATTAACTGATGAGCTAAGGCCCTATGTTCCGCTTTTGTTGTCGTATCATAGCCTATTAACCAAACTTGACTTTGTGCGTGCCAAAGCGCTCTTTGCCATCGACATTGATGCCGAGATGCCGATAGTTGTTAATGAGCCTAAGATTAAGCTATTTAATGCCCGGCATCCCCTCTTATTATTAAGTTTTAAACCGGAGAAGAAAACAGTTGTCCCTCTTAATATTACCATTGATGATACTGCACGGATAGTCGTGGTATCGGGCCCCAACGCCGGTGGTAAATCGGTTTGTATGAAAACAGTGGGATTACTACAGATGATGACGCAGGCTGGTTTACTTATTCCTGCATCTGATGCAAGCACCGTCGGAGTATTTAAGCAGCTGTTTGTAGATATTGGGGATGATCAGTCTATCGAAAGCGACCTCAGTACCTACAGTGCCCATCTGTCCAAAATGAAAAATTTTGTTGAGATGGCCAATAGTAAAACCCTGGTATTGATCGACGAGTTTGGAACAGGTACTGATCCTCAATTCGGCGGCCCCATAGCCGAAGCGGTGCTCGAGACATTGAACCACAAAAAAGTTAAAGGGATGGTGACCACGCACTATTCTAATCTGAAACTTTTTGCAGGCAATACGCCTGGTGTCGAAAACGCTTCTATGCTTTTTGATAATGTGGAAATGCGGCCTCTTTACATATTGGAGGTAGGTAAACCAGGGAGTTCTTATGCCTTTGAGATCGCCCAGAAAATAGGTTTGCCACAGAATGTCCTCAACCTTGCTAAAAATAAGATCGGCACAAATCAAAAAAAGGTCGACACGCTGTTGGTTGATCTTGAACGTGATAAAAAGGAAATTTACGATACCAAACTTAGCCTGCAAAAACAACAAAAAAGGGTAGATGACCTGCTTGCTGAAAATGAAAAACTTAAAAGTTACCTTGATGAAAATAAAAAGGCGCTGATTCGCGACGCGAAAGAAGAGGCTAAAAACATCATATTAAATGCCAATAAACTGGTTGAAAATACAATTGCCGATATTAAAAGCAGTAATGCGGATAAAGAAAAAACGCGCAATCTGCGTGAAAACTTAACCCGGGAACTTCAAAAAAATACAGTTAAGCCGGAAATAAGCAAAAAGATAATTACTGAAGACGAACTGCAGCCGGGTGACTGGGTAAAGTTGAATGATTCGGAAACTATCGGCCAGGTTATTGAACTAACAAAAGATAATGTGATCATCGCCCTTGGCGATTTGCGTACCGTTGCTAAAAAGAACCGTGTACAAAAAGTATCAAAAAAAGAATTGCCGAAGGAAGTTCGGAAGAGTTTCAGCGCACAAACCAGTGATTTTGCCAGTTTTAGCCCTGAAATCGATCTGCGGGGCAAACGTGGCGAGGAAGCACTTTACGAAATTGAAAAACTGCTTGACCGAGGATTGATGATGGGTATTAATAGTTTAAAGATCACACATGGCAAGGGGGATGGCATTTTACGTAAATTGATCCGTGATTATTTGAAAAAGTACGATGCCGTAAGCCGCATAGAAGATGAGCATGCGGACAGGGGAGGAGATGGAATTACTTATGTATATTTGAAATGATATAACCTAAAACATGCGCCACAAATATTTTTTGATACTGCTGTTTACGATAGCAAGCATAGCTGGTTATGCACAAATAGTCGTTATCAAAAGCCATGATCCGCACATTCACTATATGGGTCGTATTGTTATGCAGGATGAGGCTGCCGAACTTTCGTGGCCGGGTACGTCGCTTAAAATAAATTTTAAAGGTACCGGTGTAAAAGTTACTTTAAAAGATGAATGGGGAAACAACTATTTCAATGTAATCGTCGATGATAAGGTAGTTTCAGTTCTTCACCCGGATAGTATTCAAAAAGAATATATTTTGGCTTCGGATCTGCCTGACGGAAATCACAGCCTGGAACTATTTAAACGCACTGAGTGGGCCATGGGAAAAACCCTATTTTACGAGTTTACATTGGATAAGAATGCAATCACGTTAGCCCCACCGCCCCTTAAAAAACGTAAAATTGAGTTTTTTGGTAATTCTATCACCTGCGGATATGCAGTTGAAGATACATCGGGCAAGGACCGCGGTACCAGTCCGTATGAAAATGGTTATCTTAGTTATGCTGCAATAACAGCCCGGCATTTTGACGCTGAATTTCATAATACCTCGCGCAGCGGAATAGGAATAATGGTAAGCTGGGATCCGCTAATTATGCCTGAACTGTATGACAGGCTTGATGCGACCGATGCTGAGAGCAAATGGGATTTTTCGAAATATACGCCCGACGTAGTGGTGGTCAATCTGTTTCAAAATGATTCGTGGATAACAAAACTACCCGAAAATAGCCAGTTTAAGGCGAGACTTGGTACTAAAGCACCAACAGACGACCAAATAATAAAAGCTTATAAGGATTTTGTAAAAACGATAAGAGGTAAATACCCAAAAGCACAGATCATTTGCGCATTGGGCAATATGGATGCAACAAAGCAGGGCTCGCCATGGCCCGACTATATTGAAAAAGCAGTTGCACAAATCGGCGACAAAAACATATATACGCACTTTTTCCCCTACAAAAACACGAATGGTCATCCTAACGTACTGGAGCAGCAGACAATGGCTGATGACCTGATTGCCTTTATCGACCAGCATATTAAATGGTGACACGATTTCTTGATTTTAGCGATTCGCAGGATGCCTGACTAAATAACTGAGCATAATTGTGATCTGTGAGATTTTTTAGATTATCAGCGTACTTTTCACGGTCATATTGATAATCCCTTAAATCCAAAAATCGCGTCAATAATAATCCTATGAGTCCCAAAAATCGAGAAATCGTGTTACTTTTGCCCCAAACAATTATTAATTATGAATAAAGTTGTTAGCAGTGCTGATAAAGCAATCCGCGATATTGAGGATGGAATGACATTGATGCTGGGTGGGTTTGGCCTATGCGGTTTACCCGAAAACTGCATTGCTGCGCTGGTAAAAAAAGGGGTAAAAGGGCTAACGTGTATATCAAACAACGCCGGCGTAGATGACTTTGGGATCGGGCTGATGCTTAAGAAACGCCAGGTAAAAAAAATGATATCCTCCTACGTAGGCGAAAACGCTGAATTTGAGCGGCAATTACTTAGTGGCGAACTCGAAGTTGAGCTAATTCCGCAAGGAACGCTGGCAACGCGTTGTATGGCTGCTGGTTATGGTATGCCCGCAATTTTTACACCGGCAGGCATAGGCACAGAAGTAGCTGAGGGGAAAGAAACACGTAATTTTAACGGTAAGGACTATTTAATGGAAATGGCGTTCAATGCTGATTTTGCCATAGTAAAAGCCTGGAAAGGTGATACCATGGGTAACCTGGTTTACCGGTCTACCGCACGTAACTTTAACCCGGTGATGGCAATGGCCGGTAAAATAACCATTGCAGAAGTGGAGGAGTTGGTTGAACCAGGAGATCTTGATCCTGACCATATTCACACGCCAGGGATTTATGTGCACAGAATTTTCCAAGGCAAGAATTATGAAAAAAGAATTGAACAACGTACTGTAAGAAAGCACATTTAATGTGCAGATGTGCAAATGACAGATGTGCAAAAGAATTATGGATATTATAAGAGGCTGTATTAAAGGTATTTAAGCCTAAATAAAGACAAAACAATATTTGGTCCTTGTGGCCTTTGTGAAAATCTCAGCGTCCTCAGTGGTTGATTTTTACCACGGAGTTCACAGAGAGTTACACAAAGCGACACAGAGATTTTAGTATTAACGGAGAAACCAAATGTTAGATAAAGAAGGAATAGCAAAACGAATCGCTAAAGAAATAAAGGATGGTTACTACGTAAACCTCGGTATAGGTATACCTACCCTGGTAGCCAACTACATTCCTGAGGGAATTGATGTGGTGCTGCAATCAGAGAATGGTCTTTTAGGTATGGGGCCTTTTCCGTTTGAGGGGGAAGAAGATGCAGACACGATAAATGCCGGTAAACAAACGATCACGATGCTGCCCGGTTCGGCGATTTTTGATTCGGCCATGAGTTTTGGAATGATCCGGGCAAAAAAGGTGAATCTTACTATTTTAGGGGCGATGGAGGTATCTGAGAACGGCGATATTGCAAATTGGAAAATACCCGGAAAAATGGTAAAGGGAATGGGAGGCGCCATGGACCTGGTGGCATCGGCCGAAAATATTATTGTAGCCATGCAGCATGTAAACAAGGCAGGGGAATCAAAACTTCTGCCAAAATGCAGCCTGCCGCTTACCGGTGTAAATTGTGTTAAAAAAATAGTGACTGAACTGGGTGTTTTTGATGTTTTGCCTGACGGAGGGTTTAAATTGATAGAGCGTGCACCCGGTGTAAGTGTTGAAGAGATAAAAAATGCTACTGCCGGAAAATTAATAATTGAGGGAGAGATACCGGAAATGGTAATTTAATTTGAAGATTTGAGAATGTGTTAATTTGAAAATGGGGGATTGTTTTAATTTTCAAATCTTCAAATTGCCAAATTTTCAAATTAAAATCTTCAAATTAAAACCTTCGTTCTTAACTCTTTAGATATCGCTTCCGTTACACAAATAATATCGTCGGCTTCGTGGGTATTGTTGGTTATTATTTGATCGCATTCACCTTTATACGGGAGTAAAAACTTTTCATAACCAGGCATCACATGATTTACCCACCTATACATTACATCGTCTTCGGAATAGCCACGCTCGATCAGATCACGTTTTAAACGACGTGCCAAGGCAATTTCCTCATCAGCTTCAATAAATATTTTAAGGTTAAGTAATTTGGCAATTTCCCGGAAATGTAAGATGAATAATCCCTCGACGATCAGGATAGGCGCCGGCTTGATTTCAAGTAATTTCGGAATGGCATTGGGGTTATTAAAGGTATATTCCCTTTTACTGATACTTTCGTTATTTACCAATTTGCTTATATCTTCCCTGAAATGCTGGTGGTCAACGGTATCTGGCAGATCGAAGTTATACAGTTTGTTTTCTTCCGCAGTCATGTTATGCGCGACTGGTATATAATAATCATCCTGCGACACCAGGCACACCTCATCATCTGTAAAATGCTCGAGGAAGCATTTTAGAAAGAAAGTCTTTCCTGAACCGCTCCCGCCGGCAATACCGATAATAAAAGGGGGAGCCCCGGAGCCTTCTGAATGGGGCCTATCCACGTGCGTATTCATAAATATATTTTTTAATAATATATTTCAAATTCAGTTTTTTTGGAAATGTAAACTCCTACTTCAGGGGCCAGGGAGCCGGATTTATTCATTCGGGGCGCCGTAGCTTAAATTTACCTGGAAGCGCTTATCCAATGCACCTAATGATTGTGCAACGCTTTTGGTCATTACTATAATCACGTCCTTTGTTGATTCATTATCAGTAAAACGGCCCACTACTTTAGCAAAGGTAGTGCGGTTGGTCATAATATTAGTGATCCTGATAACAGTGCCAATAGGAGCGGTGCGATGTAATACCAGCTTTTTATTTGGGTCGAGGCCGTCATCCTCCATCCATGTAGCGACACCTTTTTCGTCCTTCTCATACAAACCATACCGGTTAGCATTTCCATGGTGTTCGGTATTGCTGCTATCGGGATTTGAAACGACATTGGTTGAGTCCCGCTTTGCTACAACACTGTCTGATGTGCGAACAGGTGGCGGAGAAGAAGGGGTATTGGATTTAACCAATAAAATTTGCCCCGGCGTGATATTATTTGATTTTAGTCCGTTTAAATTCATAATATCCTCAACTGTGGTGTTAAAACGTTTTGCTATTGCGAACAACGTTTCACCCGCCGAAACTTTATACTGGGTAGCCGTACCTTCTTTACCTGTATTGGCCGAATGCTGGCTCGGCGCCTGACTAATAGTGGAGGTGTAAGGCAGATCTGTAGGGACTTTTATAATATTGCCGATAGTAAGGCTTACATTATTATTATAGTCCATGATGGCCTTAGGCTTTATGTTATATCGTCTCCCGATTGAGTAATAATTATCTTTAGGATCAAGTTTATGCAGAATTACTTTTTTGCCGTTTTGGTTTTCAACGCCAACTGAATCGGCGTTAGATTTAGCAAAAACGGATATAGAAAATGTTAACAAAGAAAGGGTTAATAATATTAATTTAAATTTCATCTTTATCTTAAAACTGTTTTTATAGGGTTAAAACTTTTAACTCTGACTTATTTTTTAAATAAATCAACTGTTCTTTATGTATTAGGAACGACTCAGGCTGCAATTTTTGTATATCATCGTTTAATAAATCTTCGTAAACAATATTCATATCCTCCAGAATATACAAATGTTGTTGCAGAGCCCCCAATATAAGCGAGTGCAAAGATACAATTCTTAAATTATTGTGCTCAAGATAATATATTGCATTTCCAAAAGGCGATACCGGCAATTTTAATGATGGTGATAAATCGGGCGAAACTACTCCGGGTAAAACCAAATGGTTATTTAATTCTATATCAATTAAAGGTTCGTAGGGCCTGGCTATTGCACCTGTTTTAACGTCCGCTAAAAGTAATCTTGGGGGTTGTATACGTGTATCATAGATGACCGGTCCATTGACTGACAGGTGATCAAACGCATATAGATAGTTATTCCAAACGATATTCCCGGAAGTTTCATCAATTGCGGTGAGGCCTTTATGCGCAGGCCCTGTTTCGGATTGATAGTTGTGCAGTAATAACACCCCATCATAAGCAGCCTCAATACCTGTAAGCCACCGTTCCTCTGTTTGCAGCATATCAAAAAATACTTTGCCGCTCTTAAGACTTATCGAGGCAAAGAATACCTTTTTGTCATTTGGATCCCTGATTTCGACTAAAATTGTATCATTAAGTCCATCAATCTCCAGACGCCATACCGGGGATTCGAATTTATAATCAATATAAGGTCGTAACATCATTTTAAAAGTTACAAATATGAACATTTCAGCCGTATTGGTTTGAATGGTGGAAAGTCGGCGTTGGGTAACATTTAAATTTATAAATTTGGCGGCTATAACAATTTTAAATAAATACGACTACATATATGAGTAAAGGGATTATTAGTAAAGAGGAAGATTATTCGCAATGGTATACCGATTTGGTTATTAAGGCCGATCTGGCAGAATATTCACCAGTGAGGGGATGTATGATCATAAAGCCCTATGGATACTCCATTTGGGAAAAGATGCAGGCCGTATTGGATCAAATGTTTAAAGATACCGGTCACAGTAATGCTTATTTTCCTTTATTCATACCGAAATCCTTTTTCTCAAAGGAAGCAAGTCACGTTGAAGGCTTTGCAAAAGAGTGCGCTGTTGTTACCCATTATCGCCTTAAAAACGACGGGAACGGTAATATCGTAGTAGATGAAGACGCCAAGCTGGAGGAGGAGCTGATCGTTCGTCCGACTTCAGAAACTATCATTTGGAACTCCTATAGAGGCTGGATACAATCGTACCGGGATTTGCCCTTACTGATTAATCAATGGGCCAATGTAGTAAGGTGGGAAATGCGCACGCGCCTTTTTTTACGTACCAGCGAGTTTTTATGGCAGGAGGGCCATACTGCGCATGCAACCGCCGAAGAAGCTGTTGCCGAAACCGAGCAAATGCTTGAAGTATACGCCGACTTTGTGGAAAATTGGCTTGCTTTGCCAGTCGTAAAAGGCGTCAAAACTCCTAACGAACGTTTTGCGGGGGCATTGGATACTTATTGTATTGAAGCACTGATGCAGGACGGCAAGGCCTTGCAGGCCGGTACATCTCATTTTTTAGGTCAGAATTTTGCCAAAGCCTTTGATGTGAAATTCACCAATAAAGAAAATAAGCTGGATTATGTTTGGGCCACTTCCTGGGGAGTATCTACCAGGCTGATCGGTGCGCTTATTATGTCACATTCGGACGATGCCGGGTTGGTACTTCCACCTAAACTGGCGCCTATGCAAGTGGTTATTGTCCCTATTTATAAACACGAAGAAGAACTGGAAAATATTGCAGTATTTGTAAAAGAGCTTTCCAAAGAACTGAAAGTAAAAAACATTTCGGTGAAGTTTGATAAGCGCGATACGCACCGCCCCGGTGCTAAATTTGCCGAATATGAATTAAAGGGAGTGCCCCTTCGGGTGGCCATAGGCAGCCGTGATATGCAGAACGGTACCGTTGAGCTTGCCCGTCGTGATACAAAAACCAAAGAAACCGTTCCACAGCAGGGTTTGGCTGAACATATAGAAAACTTGCTTGAGGACATACAGCAAAACATCTATCAAAAGGCGCTAAGGTTTAAACAAGAGAATACAAAGGAAGTTGATAGCTATGAAGAGTTTAAACGCCTGCTTGATGAAGAGCCCGGCTTTTTATCAGCACATTGGGATGGCACAGCCGAAACGGAACAACAGATAAAGGAGGAAACTAAAGCTACCATACGATGCATACCTTTGAATAAC
>JANYAB010000778.1 GCA_025355225.1 Bacteroidota bacterium | reverse complement strand
TTTATTCCATTTTACAGAAACAGCCTAAACGGGCCGATGTTTACTGGCTGGTGCATGTTGATGTAATGGATGAGCCCTATAAACGCGAATACGAGGTTAATTTTTTAGTGCCTAACAAACTGATCCGTGTAGATTTCAAATTGGGTTTCCGGGTGGAGCAACAGATCAATCTTCTGTTCAGGAAAGTGGTGGAAGACCTTGTAAAAAAAGGAGAAGTTAATATCACCAGTACCTATAAATCATTAAGCAGGCATAAAATTGTGGGCGATTTTAGATTTGTGGTAATAGAAAAGGTAGTTTCACGCTCGCATAACCTTTCATTTTTTGAACGATTTATCATGGACTTCTACGTTCAGCTAAAGAAAGTCAGCCTATCAGAGGAACGTGGTTTCGGACTTGATCTGAGTTTTGTAACGGTAGAAAAAGTTCCGCTGATGCTGGCGGATCCTGAAACTGTCGAAATTTATCGAATTAACTAAACTATTCGTGCTTCAGAATGTTAACAGAATGTTAAAATAGTTTTACTAACGGTAATAATTGCATATCAAATGCTTTTGATGCGATAATATCAAGCTATTATTATCGAATATTGTTAACCATCTAATCTACCAACTTTTGAGAAAAATATTTTTTTCCTTACTATGCTTCATTTCATTTGAGGCCAATGCCCAGAAGAAGATCACAGACACTTTAAAAAAAGACCTTTTAACTGCTCCTGATACTGTAAAACAACTGCATAGTAAACCATGGACACTTATTCCCCCAGCAGCTTTAATCGCGTATGGGGCATCGTCATTTTTTATACATCCTATACGGCGCTTTGATTATTATATCCATAGTGAAGTTGAAAAAACCGGCCCTAACTTTAACACCAAAGCAGAAAGTTATTTTCAATTTACGCCAATAATTATGGTGTACGGTTTAAATTTTATTGGTGTTGAGGGTAAAAACAGGTTTATTGACCGTACCGCGTTGCTTGGATTGTCAGGCGGCCTTTTTGGCATCTCTGGGTATCTGACAAAAAAGACCACTCATCGTTTGCGACCTAATGGAGCAGACTATTTATCTTTTCCGTCGGGCCACACGGGCCTTGCATTTATGGGGGCTGAATTTTTGGCCCAGGAGTATTCAGACAAATCACCTGTATATACTGTGATTGGTTACACCTTTGCAGTTACGACCGGAGTTTTCAGATTGTATAACAGGGACCACTGGTTTAGTGATGTTGTTGCGGGCGCCGGTTATGGCGTTCTTTCAACCAAGCTGGCTTATCTGGTTTATCCTTATATCCGTAACAAACTGACTCACACCACCAAGCAAGGCAAGAGTACAATGATAATGCCTACCTATCAGGATGGGGTACCCGGAATATCGTTTGCAATGCAGTTGTAAGGAATCATTGTAAGGTTGTAAAGTTAGAACGTTGTAATGTTTGTGAGGCTTAACCTTTCAACTTTACAACATTTCAACCTTACAACAAAATCCTACCTACTTGTACCTTATTTTATAAGCCAAAATAATGCTGGCAAATATAAATGTAATGGCGTTGGCTATGGTAACAGGTAAACTATGGCTCAGCAACCCATAAATTAGCCATAATAGTGTACCAGCGGTAAACAGCGCATACATTGATAGCGAAATGCCCGAAGTATTTTTGGTTTGTATGGTTTTAATGGCCTGTGGCAAAAACGAAACTGTTGTACCAAAAGCCGCCAATAGCCCAATGATGGTGACGTACATAAAGTTAATTAAGTAGAAATTATTTAATCAATTATTCCAGATTGAGTTTCTCGGCCCTGCGCTCTCTTGCAATTACGCTGTTTCTGTATCCGTAAGTAAAATAAATTACCAGGCCAATTACCAGCCATACTACAAATCGTGCCCAGTTTGTAAAACTTTCCTGTGCCATAAGGTAAAAACAGCTTAGTAATCCTAATACAGGTATCAGGGAAAAGTTTCGCAGAAAAGTAAACACCATAACAATTAATGCAACTACGAAAAATATGATCATAGGCACTCCTTCTGCAGTCATCAATTGGTGAAAGTAACCCGGAGACCAATAAAGGATGGAACCATAACCGGCGATGAACAGGATGGGAACAATGTATTTGCCATTTAAAAACGGCACTTTAAATTTGGAATAAAGTTTATTTTGTGGCTGGCTGTTTAACATCAGCACCCCTCCGCAAACTAAAACAAATGCGAATAATGTTCCAATACTGGTGAGTGCCAGCACGACATCGAGATTAAGGAACAACGCCGGAATTGCCACCACAAAACCCGTAAGTATAGTTGAAAATGAAGGTGTATGGTATTTGGGGTGAATACGCGA
>JANYAB010000754.1 GCA_025355225.1 Bacteroidota bacterium | reverse complement strand
ATAACCCGATGCCGCTACCCTGGTTCAGGATTGTTTCCGACGTATCGTGCTTGAAAAATTTTTCGAAAATTCTGGATTGGTCGCTTTCAGGTATCCCTACGCCGGTATCGGATATTATAATTTGGATACTGTTTACTTCGGATTGATGGATAAGTGACAGCTTAACGCTAATTAAACCGCCGGGTCTGGTAAATTTAAATGCATTGGACAACAAGTTAAAAACTATACGCTCAACTTTATCCACATCAAACCGTGCCCGCAGGCTTTCAACTTCCGTTTGAAATTCAAACCTGATTTTTTTTCGCTCTGAAATGTCCTGGAAGGAATTTGCTGCATCCCTGATAAATGCAACCAGGTCACCGGCGGAGAGGTTGAGCCTTAGTTCCTGCTCTTCCATCTTTCTGAAATCGAGTAACTGGTTAACCAGGTTGAGCAACCGTCGGGCATTACGCTTGATAACCGAAACCTCCCTTGAAATACTTTCTTCGGTTGGAATCGACATCAGTTTTTCAACGGGCGCCATAATTAACGAAATGGGCGTACGAAATTCATGGCTAAGATTGGTCAGGAAATTAATTTTCATCACATCCAGTTGGTGCATGCGTCGTGTTTCGCGTTTTTCCTCCTCTACGGCAAGTTTTCTTTTAATTTCCTTGATGCCACGGTAACGGACATAGAAAAGAATACCCGCCGCGCTCAAGACGTATATCAAATAGGCGTAAACAGTTCGCCACCATGGTGGCGATACGATAATCACAACAGACGCAGGTTCGGGATTCCACACTCCTTTGCCGTTGTTTGCCCTTACCAAAAAAGTATAACTGCCCGGATCGAGGTTAGTAAAATAAGCGATGGATGCATGACTGACATAATTCCAGTTCTTGTCAAAACCTTTAAGCATGTAGGAATACTGGTCCTGGCGGGCATCGGTATAGTTTAAGGCAGTGTAACTTATGGAAAAATTTTGGTGATAGGCCAGGTGTATCTCTTTGGCGATGCTGATCTGTTCATGGATGGGCGAATTTTCGCCCGTAGAAGCCGGGGTGTTATCTACCTTTAGTCCGGTTAAAACCACTTTAGGGATTTCATTATTTTCGGGAATATTTTTCGGGTCGAAATAATTAAAACCATCCTGCCCTCCAAAAAACAACGTTCCGTCAACTGCTTCTATCCCCGATCCCCTTAAAAAAGGACTGTCTTGCACGCCATTTTGCTTGCCATAGATATTTGTTTTGTGTGTGCGCAAGTCCAGGCTAACGATACCTCTACTGGTACTTAGCCAAAACAGCCCGTTGTTGTCCTGTAATATTTTGTAAACAATATCATTGATAATCCCTTCGTTTTCTGAATATGGCTTAAACCTTGCCGACTTCGCATCAAACTCGTCAATACCCCCGCCATTAGTTGCCACCCAGGTGTTCCCGGCCTCATCCTGAAAAACGGATATGATCAGATTATTCGGGAGGGCATTAGCTGCTTTGTTGTAAACTGTGACTCTTGCAGTGTTGATATTAAAAACCGCAATTCCTCCGCCCCAGGTGCCAACCCACATTTCATCGCTGTTTATGGGAGTTATTGTGCGGGTAAAATTATTGATTGTTGGGCTGTTCATGCCGCGTTTATTAAAAAGCTGGCGGTAGTTATAAAATTGGCCTGCTTTAGGGTCGAAAATATCTGTTCCTCCGCCGTTTGTACCTATCCACATCCGGCCTGTCTGGTCTTCTTCTATACAGTAAACATCGTTTTGTGAAATATGCCTACCGCCGTTCCCTTTCATGATGTGCTCACATTTGCCGGAAGTAGGGTCAAGTATATAAAGCCCGTGTTGTATGGTGCCTATCCATAGCTTTCCGGTTTTGTCATATTTCAGGCACAGGACGGAAATATGATTTTCCGAAGTTTCTTCTTTCCTGTCAAAGCGTATGGTTTTGAAAAGGGCGGTTTTCCTGTCAAAAAGCTGCAGGCCGTTATCAGTGCCTATAAAAATATCTCCATTTCCTTGCCCGGCGAAAGCAGTGATGTTTGGCCCCGCCAGGCCCTCCGGGTCGAAAGGGTTGTTTAATTTAACATTTAATAAAGCCAGGTTGCGGTCGAATTTACTCACGCCGCCTTTGTTGGTACCTATCCAATAAAGGCTGCTCTTATCAATATAAATGCTGCTTATGACTTTTGCTGAAAGACTGTAGCTATTCCTCAGACCAGGCAGATAACGTTCAGCATTTAAATTGCGGGGATTGAAGATAACCAGTCCGCTATCTGTTCCCAGCCATAAATTTCCATTGTCTGGCACTATAACAAGAACGCGGTTATTTGGAAAATTGGTAAACCCACTGTCATCGGCCTGCAATGCACTAAGCCCGGTCCGCGTGCCGAACCACATCTTTCCCGAATTATCCTCGGCCATGCCTTTTACAATACCAGGACCTATGCTGTTTTTGTCTTGTTCATTATGCACATATTGCTTTGAGGCGCCATTATCCAGGTTTAAGCAAAATAAACCAATGTTCGTCCCGGCCCACATCCTGTGCTTGCTATCTTCGAAAAAGCCAAGGGCAGCCGATTGCTCTTTGGAATTGGACAAGGATAGATTGGTTGTTTTATTTGTTTTCAGGTCAATAATGCGGACACCGCTAAAGCCTGATACCCACAACCTGCCCACGTGATCCCCGCAGATTGCTAATATCGGTTCTGTTTGCAGTTTTTTCCATATTTCGCCCTCGCGGTATTGATGAAACGTTTCGTGGGTGCGGTCATAATAAACCAGCGAACCTCCGCCTGTTCCTATCCATAACCTCCCGCTTTTATCTTCATAAAGCGACAGTATTTCATTTACAGGCAAACTGGCAGTATCACCGTCCCGGTGACGGTACACGGTAAAGTTGGTGCCGTCAAAACGATTCAGCCCGTCGGCCGTGGCGAACCAAACCCAGCCATAGCTATCTTTAAGTACAGCATTTACAACGTTAGAAGAAAGGCCATTTTTTGTGGTAAGTGAAGTAAAATTAAGCCCTTGCTGCCCGTAACTATGCAAACAGTTGAGGGCGAGCAGACTGCTTAATGATATGCTAAATATCGTCCTCCTTCTGATGTAAGAATAATAGAATTGTAATACGCTCTTCATTAAATTTATGGCAGAACACGAATCTTTTACCGGAATATAAAAATGAAGATACATTTAATTCTAGTTCCTTCGCGCGAATCTTGACAAAAATGGATAAATGGCGGCGGTGAAAACATAGGCCACAATCTAAAAATGATATCAGCAAACAACTGTTTGCGAACAAGGCATATTGCTTTTATAACCCGCCCGTCAGAATAACAATGTTATTGATTCTCTTATTTAATAATATTAGTCCTGAATCAGTTGGGATAATTGATTTACCGTTGACAATATATCGACAGCCTCTTTCCGGCTTTAGTCTAAATTCGATTTTCCACCCAACTTTTTTTGACACAATAGTATATTTTTTCCCGCCTTGAAACGGCCGGTATGACATCGAAATTTCATTGTCGCCAACCGGTAGAGCTTTAAGACTTAAATTATCTTTACCCCACTTACCAGGAATATTAGGCGTTATTTCTATTTTTTTTTGTGAGGCATCGGGATTTATGGCAAAAATGTGGCTGATAATCGGAAGAACAATCCCATAATTCGTCCACGCTTGCGTGAAACACCCGTAATTTGGCATCATTTCCGAAATAGAGCCTGGTAAAACCCTGCTGAAGGTCTTAACAATTTGGTCGACATAACAAAGGGATTTATCAGTGCGGCCATAATTGTGATTCAAAATCAATCATTTAATCTATCCGGTAACATCAAAAATGGTATAAGGAGTTCGATTGTAATCCCCCCTTTCTCCGCAACAACAAAACCCGTCGATTGCCGGCTTTGTTGTTTTATAATAATCTATGCAAGCTGCAAATCATTACTTACTTATACGTATATAATTTGATGCGTTGAATTCCATATTCGCCTTCAGGTATCCTCAAATGCCGGCCCTGGTGATCCTGATCCCCATTCATTCGTCTGCCCGGCTGCCATTTTCCATTAATAAAACTACCCTCATCTACCTTAAGGATCCCCGCCCGCTGTCCGTCTGTTTTTGGTTTGAAGGTAACAACAAGTCCGGTACCAGCCACGTAATATTCATCGTTAGATAAACCGATAATTATTCCGCCGGTCAGTGGCCAGTCGGCATCTTTCGACTTAGGCGACCAGCCCAATGTAAATTCATGAGCCACCGTTAAAATGTAGTCACCCATTTGAATTTGTACACTGTTGGCATTCTTGCTTAGTAAAACGCCATCAAGCGACCCCCTTTTTTTGGCTTTGTCTATTTCATCAGCCAATTGATGAATAATTGCGTAGCTTTTTCCTAACGGCTCCTCTTCTGGTTTTTTTGTTGATTCAATAGAAAATGGGGAAAATCCCAATGCCTGATAGTGCCCGATGGCATAAAATGCTTTGGCATCTACTCCGGCTTCAAAGCGATGTTCAGGGATAAACAGTGCATTGTCGGTTCGGGTATACAAATCATTCCAATATTTGAAGTCCGGATTATAAAAATCAGGCGAAAGCATATCGATATCGGGAGCTGCTGCCTTCCATACATCTATAACATGCGGCAAGGGTCCTGCGCTGGGATATTCTCCCGGTTTCTTTCCCGGGCGATTGAGCGCCGCGTTTACATACATGGGTATGTTGTAAATTGCTTTACCCGCTTTGGCTACATCGTCAGCATAAACGCCAAAATACCAGGCCATAAACAGCTCGTCTGTGGCGAGGCTTTTTCCAAAAACTTCTTCCCATGTACCGGAAGTCTTAAATCCATTGTCCTGCCAGTGTTTTTTAATTTCGGGATCAAACGTATTTCGATGCGCAATAAAATAAGCGATTAGCTTTGACGGAACAGGTTTGCGGAAGGCTTCGTCGGCAGCTTCCGAATGATCACGTGCGTCCGGCAACATCCCAATCTCGTTTTCAACCTGCATCATTAAAACAGTATGCTGCTTACCGTCTGTTTGCCTGATATGCCGCATCAACGTAAGGAAGGCTTTTTTATCGGCAGCCAATGCGTTTGCAGAAAACGGAGTGATAATTTCCTGCGCCTCTCCGGTCCGGGCCCTTGCCAGCGGGAAACGAGCTTCATCGGTTTTCATCCAGGACGGAACATAGCAGCTCATGCTGTTTTTCCAGGTGCCAAACCAAAGCAATACTAATTTTATATGGTTCTTTCGTGCGTTTTCAATTAGGTCATCAAGCAAAGTGAAATTGAATTTTCCCTCCTGCGGCTCTATCAGTTCCCAATAAACAGGAGCTACAAGCG
>JANYAB010000750.1 GCA_025355225.1 Bacteroidota bacterium | reverse complement strand
CCTAAAAATGCCTTATTGGCTTTGTAGTTGGCTACGTGTCCATTTGCAATTTTTCCATGCATCGCCTGTCTTTCGGCATCAAACTCGCCCCCAATTATATTTAATGATGGCAAACTATTCTGAAGTTCATAAACTACAGGTATCGAGTTTGTTATTACTTTTATCTTCTTATTTTTAATAAACTGACACAGTCTAAAAACCGTACTGCCGCAATCCATAAAAATGATGTCTCCGTCTTCAATCAAGTCAGCGGCAGCGCGGCATATCTTATCCTTAGTCTCTATATTTTTGGCGGCTTTATTTATAAAATCATGTGGTATTTCTAATGGATTAACTTTCATAGCTCCGCCATGCGTGCGATAAAGCAAACCATCACTGGCCAATTGGTTCAAGTCCCTGCGTACTGTTATTTCTGAAATATTTAGTTCAGCCGCCGCTTGCTTAATATCTATTTCGCCGCTGGCATCCAGTTGCTTTAAAATTATTTGCTTTCTTCTTTGAAAGTTCATTCTTTTTGATTTAATTTGTTCAAAAATAATCATAATCGATCAATATCAATCAAATTATTTTGAAAAATATAAGAATTATTCAAAGCGAAGTTCTTTCTGATAACTGGTATACTTTAAGAAAAATAACTTACCAAAGCACTAACCACGATGGTTCAGTAATATTACAAAGTCGCGAAGCTTATGATCGCGGTAATGGCGCAACTATTCTTTTGTATAATAAGGATAACGGGGCCGTTATATTAACCAGGCAATTTCGGATGCCTACTTACTTAAACGGCAACGAAAACGGTTATCTTATAGAATGTTGTGCCGGATTGCTGGATAAGGATAATCCCGAGCAATGCATCAAAAGGGAAACGGAAGAAGAAACCGGCTATAAGGTTTCGGAAGTGAAAAAGGTATTTGAAGCCTATATGTCACCAGGTTCGGTCACTGAAATATTGCATTTTTTTGTAGCAGAATATACAAAAGAAATGAAAGTTGGTGATGGCGGAGGGCTTTATGAGGAAAGCGAGAATATTGAAGTGCTTGAATTACCGTTTCAACAGGCTATTGATATGATCAGTACAGGTGAAATAAAAGACGCTAAAACAATTATGCTTTTACAATACGCTCAAATAAATCAGCTTATAATATGAATACAAAACCACTAACTATTTTGATAGCCGGGCCTTACAGATCTGGCACAAATGACGATCCATCATTGATTCAACAGAATTTAAGCCACATGGAAGCTGTAGCGCTACCATTGTTCAGAGCAGGTCACATACCTCTTATTGGTGAATGGCTGGCTCTGCCGCTATTAACCGTTGCCGGGTCCAAATATCCGGGTGACGAGATTTACCAGGAAATATCCTATCCTATCGCAAGACGATTGCTTACCAAATGCGATGCTATATTAAGATTAGAAGGCGCTTCAAAAGGAGCCGACGATGATGTAAACCTTGCAAGAGAACTGGGCTTAAAGATTTATTACCGGCTTGAGGACATTATAGGGAATTAAAGACCTATTTTTAAGGAATGATTATTATTTTTGATACCTCGTTATCAATCAATTTATGAAAATAGCTCTTTTTCCAGGTTCGTTTGATCCCGTTACCAAAGCCCATGTGGATATTATAAAACGCGCCATCGGCCTTTTTGACAAGCTTTATATTGGCATTGGGGACAATAGTTCAAAAAAGGGACTGCTGAGTATCGGACAGCGCGAACAAATGATGCGGGCGGTGTTCGAAAATGAATCTAAGATACACGTTGTAGCCTATGAAGGTTTAACTGTTGAATTTTGTAAAAGCATTGGCGCTGGGTATATGATCAGGGGCATACGCACGGTATCAGATTTTGAATATGAAAAAGCGATTGCCCAGATGAATCATGCCCTTGCACCCGACATAGAAAGCATATTTATTGTGAGCAAACCCGGTTATTCGTCAATAAGTTCAACCATCGTGCGCGAAATAATGCGCCATAATGGCGACGTAAGCCAGTTTATTCCGAAAGAGGCGCTGGCTTATCTGTAATCAGCTCCATCTTCGCCAAAACATCCAGAATGGACGGAAAAGTGTTTTTTATAATGGCATCTATGTGCCCTTTTCTAAACCAGCGCACATCAGTTATACCCTCCTCCTTTTGCGGTATTAGCTTTTCTGCCCCTGAATACTTCATTTTATACCAATAGGTTTTTTTTAACACTACCTCGCCTTTGATGGTATAGGTATGATAGGTCCGGCATATCTTTTTCCCAAGTTCACTTATCATTATGCCGCACTCCTCTTCTACCTCCCGTACGGCACATTCCTTTATTTTCTCGCCTTTTTCCAGTTTACCTTTTGGTAAGTCCCATTTATCATTACGGTAAATAAACAAATATTCACCTTTGGAATTGATGACCATCCCCCCGGCCGCTTCTATCAAAGTAATACTTTTAATTACCTTTTTTAAATACTCCTTTGTATCACTGCAGAGCAGGAAAAAGAATCTACTACCCGGCTTGCCGTTAAATTCCTGATAGAATGTTTTCAAATCAAAAGTTTGTGCGTTGATCTTTTGATAATTTTCCACATTTTTAGGCACCGAATGAGTAATGAGGATAACTTTTTCGTTAATATAAATTCTGTACTTTTGAGCCATGTTTAATAAAACTGAGATCGAACAGCAAGTGGCCGAATTCCTGCTGCAAATTAAAGCAATTAAATTGCAACCCGACA
>JANYAB010000745.1 GCA_025355225.1 Bacteroidota bacterium | reverse complement strand
GCTTTGGAAACGAATTTCCGGTTTGACAGGATGGGGGACTTTACTATTCTGTGTGCCCGGACTGAACCATTGGAAAGTATAGAGAACCGCTTCAAAAAACGTCTTTTTGATACGATAATCAGTTTAGGGGTGATCGTATTTATATTTAGCTGGCTTTATCCAATACTGGCTATTATTATAAAACTGCAAAGCCCTGGACCTGTACTTTTCAAACAGCTTAGGTCAGGGCGTGATAACAAACCTTTTTGGTGCTACAAATTCAGAAGTATGCGCATAAACGACGAAAGCGATAACCGCCAGGCAAGTATTGATGATGATCGCATTACTCCAATAGGGCGCTTTATGCGCAGAACAAATCTTGACGAATTGCCACAATTCTTTAATGTATTGTTTGGTTACATGAGTGTAATAGGGCCAAGGCCGCACATGGTGTCACATACAGAACAATACAGTAAGATCATAGACAAGTATATGGTTCGTCATTTTCTTAAACCAGGGATTAGCGGCTTAGCCCAGGTGAATGGCTACAGGGGAGAAACAAAAGACCCGAGCCTGATGGAAAAAAGAGTAGAACATGATATCTGGTACATGGAAAACTGGTCTTTGATGCTCGATCTTAGAATTGTTTTCCTTACTATAATAAACACTTTTAGAGGTGAAGAAAATGCGTGGTGACAGCACCCCGAAAAATTATTTATTCAGGTTCAATTAAATTATCATTGTCTTGCTAAGGGATTAGGGTAGTTATCACTTTGATCTTCAGCTACATTATCCAAACATTTAAAATCCTTCTCAACCAAAAGGAATAGCGCTTCATCCCGGTATTCAAAACCAACTATATCGGTGGATGCCCATTGTTTCGCCATTATTTCAGGCATTAAAAAGGTTATTTTGTTATCGTTAAATGTAGCCGACAGTTTATTTCCGGTGTAGCATTGCAAGGCATAGATTAGTACCTGTTCTGCAAAACTTATTGCCTCTTCGATATAACCTTTCTTCGAAAACTGGTCAATATCTCCTTTGGTTAACCGGTAACGAAGAGAGTTTCCTTTTATACGGATCTTCATAATTTTATTATTTAATAGCCAGGTTAGTGACTTCGCCTATAATTATTATTGCGGGGTAGGTTAATTGTTTGCTTTCGGCCAATTGAGGCAGATCTTTAACAAAGCCCCTTACTGATTTTTGATTTGGCAGTGAGGCATGCTGTATTATTGCTGCCGGTATATTGCCGTAGCCAGCCTCTATATACGTTTGGGCAATCTCATATAGTTTTTTCATTCCCATATAGATAACAACTGTGGCGTTGCTTTGTATGGCCAGTTTCAAATCTGCCGACAGCCTGCCGTCTTTTTTGGTTCCGGTCACCATCCACACACTTTCGCTTATTGAACGATGTGTAAGAGGGATATCTTCAAATCCCGATGCCTGCATACTGGTAATTCCCGGTATAAAATGAGTTTTAATGCCTTGTTCCCTCGCATACATTATTTCTTCAAAACCTCTGCCGAATATAAAGGGATCCCCTCCTTTTAAACGCACTACCTTTCCCTTGGTAAAAGCAAAATGTTTTATCATTTCATGTATTTGTTCCTGTGGGGTGTATTCACCATATGGCTGTTTACCCACATATATTTTTTCGCAGTGCCCCGGAGCAATGCTTAAAAGCTCCTTATTGGCCAGGTTGTCGTACAATAACACATCTGCTTGCTGTAATACTTTATATCCTTTAACTGTAATAAGCTCAGGGTCGCCCGGTCCCGCACCTAAAACAAATAATTCGGGTATAATGGGTGTATTTTCCATTGTTTTTAGTAGTTTATTAAAAAATTGTCGTTTTTATCCATAAAATAATAAAAAAATCGACTGATTTTAGCTTATAATGAGAATATTTCAATTTTATATGATGTAAATCATATAAAAAATCAATTTTTATCAAAATTATTCCATTATTTGTGACTAAAATAATAAAAATTATTTGAAATGTTGATTTTTTTGTTTAAAATTGCTATTGTAAATACAATTCAGGTCGCTCTTGTTGTATTTGGCAGTTAAAAAGCTTTAACATTTAAAAAATATCAATATGATCAAGCCAACAATTGTTGTAGTTGGAAACGGTATGGTTGGTTATAAGTTTTGCGAAAAACTAGTTAACAAGTCATCAGATTTCAGGATCATTGTATTCGGCGAGGAACCACGCCACGCTTATGATCGGGTACACTTAAGTGAATATTTTAACGGAAAAACGGCAGAAGATCTTTCACTTTCCAGCAGATCATGGTATGAGGAACATGATATTTTGCTGCATCTCGGCGATCCCGTTCAGGAAATAAACAGATCAGCTAAAACGGTTCATTCTTTAATGGGAGTTACTTATAGTTATGACTTCCTTGTATTGGCTACAGGTTCATCGGCTTTTGTGCCTGATATTCCCGGTGTAGAAAAAGAAGGTGTATTTGTTTACCGTACCATTGAAGATTTGGAATTGATTAAAGCCTACGCCTCAAATGTTAAAACGGGCGCAGTAATGGGAGGGGGGCTTTTAGGTTTAGAGGCCGCTAAAGCATTGATGGATTTGGGGATTGAGGAAACGCATGTTATTGAATTTGCCCCCCGCTTGATGCCAAGGCAAATTGATTCTGCAGGCAGCACGATGTTGCAGTCAAAACTGAAAGAATTGGGTTTAAGCCTTCATCTTAACAAAAGCACATCGCACGTAGGGGGAGAAAATAAAATAGAAGCACTGCATTTTAACGATGAGAGTGTGCTTTCGGTTGATATGCTCGTGATATCTGCGGGAATACGGCCCCGCGACGAACTGGCCAGGCTGTCAGGGCTGCAAATTGGTACGCGTGGCGGTATTGTGGTTAATGAGAAAATGCAAACCAGTGACGAGGCCATTTTCGCCATAGGTGAATGCGCCTTATACGAAGGTATGATATATGGCCTTGTAGCACCCGGTTATGAAATGGCCGACATTGTGGCTGCTCAAATAACGGGAATCAGCAAGCTATTTTATGGCTATGATATGAGTACCAAGTTGAAACTGATCGGGGTGGATGTAGCCAGTTTTGGGGATGCTTTTGTAACAGAACCAGATTGCCGTACCATAGTTTTTGAGGACACACATAAAGGGATTTATAAACGGATCAATATAAGTATCGATGGCAAATACTTGCTGGGTGGTATTCTGATAGGCGATGCTGACGCTTATAATATTTTGCTTCAAACAGTAAATAATAAACTTATCCTTCCGCCGAATCCTGAGGATTTGATACTTGGAACAAGAGGTGGTGCTGAAAATGAAGGAGCAGGGGTTATGAGCCTGCCCGACGATGCGCTTATCTGTTCGTGCGAAGCTGTGAATAAAGCAACAATTTGTTCGTCAGTTATTGATTTGGGAATTACAAATATTGATGGAATAAAGAAATGTACCAAAGCGGGTACGGGTTGCGGCGGCTGCATCCCGCTGGTGAAGGACCTGATAGCTGGAACGATGAAAGCCAATGGGCAGTATATTAAAAATGTGATATGTGAGCATTTTGATTACTCCAGGCAGGAATTGTTCGACCTTGTGAAGATCAACAAGCTTAAAAATTACGATCTGGTGCTGGACCATTTTGGCAAAGGCGACGGTTGTGAAGTTTGCAAACCGGTGGTGGCGAGCATCATGTCAAGCTTATGGAACGATGTGATCGTCAAGCAGGATACTATACAGGATAGTAATGATCGTTTCCTGGCTAACATTCAGAAGGGTGGTACTTATTCCGTAGTGCCGCGCATTCCCGGAGGCGAGATAACACCTGATAAACTGATTGTTTTGGGTCAGGTAGCAAAAAGGTATAATCTATATACAAAAATTACCGGTGGCCAGCGTATTGATCTATTTGGAGCACATGTGAACGACCTTCCTGCAATATGGGAAGAACTGATAGATGCCGGGTTCGAAAGCGGGCATGCTTATGGTAAGGCACTGCGAACTGTTAAAAGCTGTGTAGGGAGCACGTGGTGCCGCTTTGGATTGCATGACAGTGTCTCATTTGCCATTGAAATAGAAGAAAGGTACAAAGGCGTACGGGCTCCTCATAAAATTAAGGGTGGCGTAAGCGGTTGTGTGCGTGAATGTGCCGAGGCGCAGGCAAAGGATTTTGGTATCATAGCTACCGAAAAGGGCTGGAACCTCTACGTATGTGGTAACGGAGGCTCAAAGCCACAGCATGGGCAATTACTTGCTACAGATATCGATAAAGAAACTCTTGTTAAATACCTGGACCGATTCCTGATGTTTTATATAAAAACCGCAGAGCCATTATCACGTACTGCAACCTGGCTTAATAAAATGGACGGTGGGCTAAGTTATCTTAAAAATGTGGTGGTAAATGACAGTCTTGGTTTAGCGGGTCAATTGGAAGAGGAGATGCAGGCGCTGGTAAATACTTATCACTGCGAATGGAAAGAGGTAGTTGATAACCCGGATTTGCGCAAGCGCTTTACTCATTTTGTAAACGCCCCCGAAGAAAAAGATCCCACAGTTAAGTTTGACCCAATGCGTGATCAGGTGAAGGCGAAATGGTAAGTGGTTGATTAGTTAACTGGTTCATTAGTTAATTGGTTCATTAGTTAATTGGTTCATTCGTTCATTAGTAATCAAAGCCACAGATTTCGGATTTAGGGTTTAGAAATTAGGATTTAGAATTTTTAAAAGTAAAAACATGGAAACAACTACAGCTATAGAATGGATTTTAGCTTGTCACACGAATGATGTGCCCGAAAATGGCGGCGCCTGTGTGAAACTAGGTGAGGAGCAAATCGCTATTTATAATTTTACCCGTCGTGGTGAATGGTATGCAACCCAAAATTTGTGTCCGCATAAGCAGCAAATGGTATTGTCGAGAGGAATGATTGGAAGCACGGGTGCTCACTGCGAGCCAAAAGTTGCCTGTCCGTTTCATAAAAATACATTTTCGTTAATCAGTGGTCAGTGTTTGACAAATGAAGAATATTCAATTAAAACATACGCCGTAAAAATTGCGGATGGAAAAATATTTATAGGAATTTAGCATTTACAGGTTGACGTCCTGGGTTAGTAAGAAAAGGCTTTCCTGATTATTAATACCGATCTTTTTCCCGTTTACAGAAATAATACCTTCTTTTAGCAATTCGTTGATAACCCTAAATACCGTTTCATAAGTTGCTCCTGCATAAGATGCCAGGTCCTGGCGCGAAAGCTCAATACCAATTACGCCGTTTTCTTTTATTCCGAACTGATCCTGCAATGAGATTAAGGCCTGTGCTATCCTTCCTTTTACCGACATGTGGGCCATATTGCGCATTTTTCTTTCAGATTTTTGCAGCTCTGTTGCAAAAAACATCATCAATTTATAGGTAAAATCGGCATTGACTTTTAGTGTTGACTCAAAAAAATCCATATCTATGTAGCAAACAATGCCGTCCTCCAGGGCAGTTGCCGAAACTGGGTAAATATTATCGCTTCCTAATCCGCGATGTCCCAGAATGGCGCCTTTTGATGCGAATCTTATAATCAATTCTTTTTCGAGCCCCCATTTTTTATGCACTTTAAAGTTCCCCTCGTAAACAAAATAGATGCCTTTAACCGGTTCGCCTTCATTAAAAAGTACCTCTCCCTTTTTTGCCTTGAAATTTCTTTTGTTCGCAGCTATTGCCGGATGCCACTCTTTTAAACAGTTTTGGCACATAAAACACGTATTTATATCGCATTCGTTTTTGATTTTCTTCATTAAATTAAAATTTTGGTAATTGTTTGATATAAAAAAATGTATTTGTTTTAAAAAAAATGAATAAAAGTTCATCTTTTTAGTAAAATGGCTGACTAATTTTCAATTTTAAACATTTTTTATGATTTATATCACGTTAAACATCGATAAATTTTGAATTTATCGATCTGAATAATGAAATATTACAAATGTTTGCCAATAAAATTTTGTAAAAATCATATTTTATCTAAAAAGTAGAGATAATTTTTTAAAAATTTGATAAAAATTGGCGTTTTATATAATTTAAATCACAAAAGTGTGTAGATAATACACAATTAATTCATTAATTATATTAAATGCGCTATATTTATCACTGTTAATCAACTAATAGAGTGTATTATAGAAAATATAGATAGCCTATGACAAAAAACTCAAATCGAATATAATAAAAAAGCCCTGCCGGGAGGTCGCATTCCCGGGCAGGGTTAAACAGTTTTCATTGCTTTAACAAATAAAAAACTACTTCAAATGTACAAAAATGTATCAAACCAACACATTATTGCTCTAATTCTATTATTTTCATCATGCTTTTTTGCAAAATCAGCTTCTGCACAGCTTTCTTCAGCTGACCAACATCGTCCCGAAGCCGGATTAAGCGATTATTATAATAAAACTTTGACGTCTAAGGGCTCACAGTCGGCAAATACCGCTCCGGCGGCTACATACGACGGCGTTAAATCAGATAAACAGTCTCCCGAATCAACTACAGATATTAAAACCGCGGCAAAACCCGCCGACGCAGATACCTCCTGGAAGCCTGTTAGAAGATTATGGGGATATGCCTTCGGCGATTTTTATTACAATGCCCATGCTGACGCAAGTAACCGGGGAGGCGAAACTAATTATAACGGTGTACCGACATACAGGAATGCTTTTCAGTTTCGACGTATTTATTTAGGTTACGATTACGATATCAACAAAAAGTTTTCTGTTGAAGTTTTATTGGCATCTGAGCCAACCGCTAATACCAGCGTTTCGGGAACCACGGCAATTTTTAATAGTGATAATCTCGGTGATAACAAGATGGCGTTTTATATCAAAAACTTTGCACTAAGGACGAGAAACGTCTGGAATGGAACAGACTTCGTAATAGGTGAAATGCTGACACCTGCTTTCCCGCTGTTAACCGAAAAAATATGGGGCTACCGTTCCATTGAACGAACAATCGCTGATTTTCATAAAACCAATGCATACGATGTAGGGGCCTCATTACAGGGCGTTTTTGACCCAGCTACCAAAAATTTTGGCTATAACATTTTGATTGGTAACAATAGCACCGCCAGCTTATTGTCGGCGGCAAATGCCAATACCGGTTTCTATAAAGCATTTTATGGTGACGTGTATGCAAAGTTTCTTAATCAGACCCTGATATTCGACATCTACGCCGATTATATGAAAACGGCGGGCACTACAGCAGTAGTTGGAACTCAAGCACGAAATATGATTAAGGGGTTTGTCGCCTATACTACTCCAAAGATCACTTTTGGTATTGAAGCATATATGCAAAAGATCGCAAACGGAATAACCGACGGTGCTACTAAAACATCAGTTAATGCAACTGTAGAAGCCATATCAATTTATAGCAAAGGTGCCATCTATAAAGACAAACTGGGTTTTTTCGCCCGTTATGATAGTTATAATCCCGACAATGACTTTAATTCTGCGGATGTATATACAGTTAATACAAACCTGGCAGGGTACAGCCCTTATACAAAGGAACACTTTATTACGGCAGGCTTAGATTTTACACCGGCTAAGAATATTCATTTTGAACCAAACCTTTGGTTCATACAATACAAAGATCAAAGAGATCCATCCACAACTGGTTATCTGCCTGACAGCCACGTATTGGTTTACAGGTTAACATTCTTCTTCATTTTTGGCAAATAAAAAAAGAAAAATCATGAAAAATCAACTTACCAAACTCAATATATTTTCCATAAAAGGAGTGCAAATGCGCACTTTCCATATTACCTGGCTTATGTTTTTTGTGTGTTTTTTTGGATGGTTTGGCCTTGCGCCGTTGATGCCAACCATTAGGGGAGAGTTACATCTAACAAAAGGACAGGTCGGTAATATCATTATAGCATCTGTTACGGCAACCATTATAGCCAGGCTGATCATAGGGAAACTATGCGATACCTGGGGGCCGCGTAAAACGGCCATCCGGTTATTAATAGTAGGCTCATTACCTGTGTTTTTTGTGGGCCTGGCCCATGACTATACCTCATTTCTACTATTCAGATTGGCGATAGGGGTTATCGGGGCATCTTTTGTGATCACGCAATTTCATACCTCCATGATGTTTGCACCCAATATTAAGGGAACAGCGAACGCAGTTACCGGCGGGTGGGGAAATCTTGGCGGAGGTGTGACCAACATGGTAATGCCCTTAATATTTGCCGCGATAGTGGGTTTCGGTTTTACCAAACCGGAAGCATGGCGTTATGCTATGATCGTTCCGGGCTTAATGATGCTGATCGTTGCTTACCTGTATTACAAGTATACAAAAGATACCCCCGAAGGTAATTATGATGAAATAGGCTACACCAAAGGCAAATCAGCAAAAACTGATTGGACGGTTTTAGCGGATTGGCGCGTATGGGCGTTAACAATGGCTTATGCCGTGTGCTTTGGTATGGAGATCACCTTTGATAACGTTGCCCCACTGCATTTTGTTGATTCTTTTCACCTATCTCAAAGTACGGCTGGTTTTTTAGCAGGAATATTTGGCTTCATGAACATTTTTGCACGTGCGCTCGGTGGTATTGTATCCGATAAAGTGGGCGGCAAATTCGGTATGAGGGGTAAAGGCTTGTTGCTTGCCGGTGTTTTACTGTTGGAAGGAACAGGCTTAATATTTTTTGCCCACTCGGGTACCCTGTTTACCGCTATACTGCTGATGCTGACCTTTGCATTATTCTTAAAAATGTCTAATGGCGCTACGTATGGTATAGTGCCTTTTGTAAATGCCAAAAATGTGGGTTTAGTGAGCGGCGTAGTAGGTGCAGGCGGTAATCTGGGGGGGATGATGTTTGGCTTTCTGTTTAAATCATCAACCATCACTTACGTTCAGGCCTTTACCTACATTGGGTATGGGGTAATCGCAGTGGCGTTTGTGGTACTGGTTACAAGGTTTCAAAAGCAGCCTGTTTATAGTGAAGTTATTGTGGGAGGTGAAGTATTGACGCGTGGAGAAGTATTAGCCGAGGGAGTGGCATAGTCAGAATATAAAATCAAATGTTGGCAAAAAAGCATATTCACACATCAACCTCAATCTGCTGTTACTGCGGTGTAGGGTGTGGTGTGCTTATTCACAAGGACACAAATGGAAATGTTTTAGTCGAAGGGAACAAAGATCACCCCGTAAACAAAGGGATGCTGTGTAGCAAGGGCCTCAATCTGCATTACACAGTAAATGACAAATCGGACAGGTTGTTATACCCTCAAATGCGCTATAATAAAAGTATGCCACTCCAGCGTGTTAGCTGGGATGAGGCACTTGATCGTACGGTGGCTGTATTTAAGACCTTTATTGATAAATACGGGCCCAATTCCGTGGCATTCTATGCATCGGGCCAGTGCCTTACCGAAGAATATTATGTGATCAATAAACTCATGAAGGGGTTTATTGGCAGCAATAATATCGATACCAACTCCCGTTTGTGTATGAGCAGCGCCGTAGCAGCCTACAAAATGTCTTTAGGCGAAGACAGCGTCCCCCTTTGCTATGATGACATAGAAATAGCCGACTGCTTTTATGTAACTGGCGCTAACCCTGCCTGGTGTCATCCTATTTTATGGAGACGGGTTGAGGCACACAAGGCAGCCAATCCGGGTATTAAAATTATTGTTGTGGACCCGCGTGTTACGGATAGCTGCAGTATCGCCGATCTGCACCTGCAAATAAACCCGGGAACAGATATTACCCTAAATCATGCCATTGGCAGGGTGCTGATAGAAAATGGCGATATTGACCTTAGTTTTGTTACTAATCATGCTGAAGGTTTTGAGCAATACAGCGCCATCGTATTCCGGAGAAGCATTGCTGAAGCAGCGAAGTTATGTGGCGTGAGTGAAGCAAACATTCGTTTGGCTGCAAGATATATTGCTGAGGCTAAGGGATTTATTTCCATGTGGACGATGGGCCTTAACCAAAGTTCGGTTGGTGTAAACAAAAATCTTAGTCTCATCAATCTAAATCTCATTACAGGGCATATTGGAAAGCCTGGTTCTGGCCCCCTCTCATTAACCGGACAACCCAATGCCATGGGCGGACGTGAAGTAGGCGGGTTGGCCAATCTGCTGCCGGCTCACCGCGATCTGAACAACCCCATTCACCGTGAAGAGGTTCAAAAGTTTTGGGGAGGGAAACCGATCGATCCGAAACCGGGGTTGACAGCAACAGAAATGTTCGAAGCCCTGAACGAAGGTAGTTTGAAGGCGATATGGATCATCTGTACCAATCCTTTAACCAGCTTACCCAATGTGCGTATAGCTGAAGAAGCATTAAAGAAAGCCAAATTTGTAGTGGTACAGGAGATCAGCAATAAGCCGGAAAGTCTGGCTTATGCGGATGTAATATTGCCCGCCGCTGCCTGGGCCGAAAAAGAAGGAACAATGACTAATTCAGAACGGCGCATTAGTTATCTGAACAAGATAATTGACGCACCCGGAGAAGCGCTTCCCGATGCCGAGATTA
>JANYAB010000725.1 GCA_025355225.1 Bacteroidota bacterium | reverse complement strand
TAAACACTGGTCGGCCAATAAGAAATTCTTTAACGCGTCAGTGCCGCCAAGCCGTATTTTAACGGATAGGTCTGCAGGTTTAATGTGATGGTCGGACAAAGATTTTAACAGCGCATTTAATGTCCCCGACCCCCGTTCACGCAGTGCAACGGGGGTTTTTAAAAGCTGTTTAAGTGTTAAGGACTTACCGGCCAATGGGCTTTTTGATGAACATACCGGGATCACCTCGTCGCTCATAAAAGGATTGTAGGATACTGTGGTCAGCTTATTATCAACCTCGATAATGCCGATATCTACTTCGTGAGTAAGCAACGCATTCAGAATATACTCCGAATTACGATTAACCAACTGCACATACACATTGGCATATTCGTGCTGAAAACCGGATAGTATACGGGGCAAAATATACAAAGCGATGGTGGTGCTAGCACCCAGTCGCAAATGCCCCGCCGCCTGCGATACATTGCTCAATACAGATAGGTCGTACTCTATTTTACGCTCAATTTCTGTGGCTTGCAGCAGGTATTCATTTAGTCTTTTACCCGCTTCCGTCAATAAAATACTGTTCCCTTTACGCTCAAACAGGGGCACCTTATACTGATCTTCCAATGCCTTAACGTGTTTGCTGATAGCCGGCTGTGTTACAAACAATACCTGCGCCGCCTTTGAGAAACTCAAATTAGCGGCAACTTCCATAAAAACGCGGTGTGAGAAGGAAATCATTTGGCTAAGTTAGTTTACCTTTTCGAAATATTGGCCGGTGAATTTGTACGTTATAAGTTTTTTAGTGACGTTACCTTTTTGTGTGACTACTGGTATCCAGATGGATTGTGTGGCAGTATCAAAGGTTATAGCAGCCCTTTTCTCAAAGGGTGTATATGCTATTGAACCAAAATCATATTCATATGAGATCTCATTTTTCAATCCGGACTGGGTTTTAAGAAGCTTCACATTCATATTTAATTTATTATTTTCGATAGCAAATACTTTTATACCGGCACCTGCATATCTTGATGATTCTATAAAGCCGAAAACACCAAGGTAGTAGGTTTTGTTGCCTGTTTTGAAAGTGTACAAATTCGAGTAAAAGGGGACGCGCAGGTCTTCAGAGTTTACAAGCAGTTCTGATTTTGTCCTATTGCCGGTTTTACATTGCATCACGTTTTCAAACTCGCGCATCGTGCCCCCACCCCCTGTATCCCACGAGTAAATCCTGAATAACCCGTCGTCAGAACTGCAAATATTCAGGTATTGTTTTTTTAAGGAATTAAATGGATAATTGAGGGTAGAGGGATATTTCTCTGTATACAATTTTAATTTTTCGCCGAAAGCATTATTAGCATTGTCTAAAGAGTCTCCCGCATTGATCGTGGTATCGTGTATTCTTTCATCCCAATAGTTGATCTTCTTGAAGGATTTACGCAGATCCGCCTCAATAGCTTGTGGGCTTTGCGCGAATGAATTAGATACAATAAAACAACAGCCAACAAATAGGAACAACTTGAAAAGTCTCATGACAGGTTTACGATAATATTTAAATAAAAATAGGGATAATCAATCGATCATCCCTATAATAACATTCTTATTTTAAGTCTCCTCTTCAGGGGAGATTAGAGGGGCTTATACCTCCACAGCCTGCCCTATCAAATGCCTGGCAACCAAATACTCGGCAATTTGCACCGCATTAGTAGCCGCGCCTTTGCGCAGGTTGTCGGATACGATCCAGCAGTTCAAAGTATTGGGTTGACTTTCGTCCCTGCGGATACGGCCTACAAAAACTTCGTCTTTGTTATGTGCATCCAATGGCATAGGATATTTCAGGTTGGCGACATCGTCTACCACCTCGACACCAGGCGCTTTTTCTAATATTTCCCTTACTTCGGCCAGGTCGAAATCATTTTCAAACTCCACGTTAACCGATTCGGAGTGACCGCCGATAACCGGGATACGCACGGTAGTCGCTGTTACACGGATACTGTCATCGCCCATAATCTTCTGCGTCTCTTTGATCATCTTCATTTCCTCTTTGGTGTAACCGTTTTCGGTAAATACATCAATATGAGGTAATACATTAAGATCTATCTGGTAAGGATAAGCTTTTGGCCCGTCAATCCCTTTACGCTCGTTAAATAGCTGGTCGACTGCTTTTACACCAGTTCCTGTTACCGACTGATAAGTTGAAACGACTACACGTTTTATCTTATAACGATCGTGCAATGGTTTTAAGGCCACTACCATTTGTATGGTTGAGCAATTTGGGTTAGCAATAATTTTATCGTCTGCTGTTAATACATCCGCATTAACTTCAGGCACGATCAACTTCTTGGTTGGATCCATACGCCAGGCGGATGAATTATCTACCACCGTAGTACCCACTGCAGCAAAAAGGGGTGCTTGTGCCAATGATGTGCTCCCGCCGGCTGAAAACAGGGCCAGGTCGGGCTTTTGCTTTATCGCATCCTCAACAGAAACCACCTTATACTGCTTACCTTTAAATGTTATTTGTTTACCAACACTTTTTTCGGATGCAACGGGAATTAATTCTGTTACCGGGAAGTTACGTTCTTCAAGAACCTGCAACATTTTAGTGCCCACCAATCCGGTGGCACCTACTACTGCGACTTTCATTGTTTAAATTGTTATGTAATAAATTAAACTCCAAAGATGCGAATTTTTTTAATTATTTCGACCACTTTCTCTATCTAATTGGTATATAAACCTTTGTTTCTGTAATTCTTAGAGGATTTAATCCAAATTTCTACCTTTGCCCATCAATTCAATTTGAATGAGCGAAAAGATTTTAGTGATAGGTGCTAATGGCCAGATCGGGACTGAACTGGTAACTGCTTTAAGAAATATACACGGGGCCGAACAGGTGATCGCATCTGACATTAACAACCCCGCGTATGCGATAAGGCATAGCGGCCCTTTTGAGTTTGTGAATGTGCTCGACAAGGACAACCTGCACCATATATTTACTAAACATCAGCCCTCGCAGGTTTACTTACTAGCGGCTATTTTATCTGCCGTGGGCGAGCAAAAACCTAAAATGGCCTGGGACCTGAACATGACGGGCCTTATTCATGTATTGGATTTTGCAGTTGAGTTTAAAACTGAAAAAGTTTTCTGGCCGAGCTCGATCGCGGTTTTCGGACCGCATTCGCCAAAAGAAAACACACCGCAATATTGTGTGATGGACCCTAATACGGTTTATGGCTTTAGTAAACTGGCCGGAGAACGCTGGTGCGAATATTATTATACTAAATACGGACTCGACGTACGGAGTATCCGTTATCCGGGATTGATAGGCTGGCGGGCATCACCCGGTGGGGGAACCACTGATTATGCAGTGCATATCTTTCATGAGGCGCTGAAAAAAGGACGCTACGAAAGCTTTTTATCAGCGGACACTGCATTGCCTATGATGTATATGGAGGATGCTATACGCGCCACCATAACCCTGATGAACGCTCCGGCAGAAACGCTGAGTATACGTTCGGCTTATAACCTGGCAGGTATCAGCTTTACACCAACTCAATTGGCGGATGAAATAAAAAAAATAATACCAGGTTTTGAGATTAGCTATAGCAAAAACGATCCGAGACAGGCCATTGCAGATAGCTGGCCAAAATCCATTGATGATAGTTATGCACACAAAGATTGGGATTGGCAATTGGAATACGACCTGCCTGCAATGACCATTGATATGCTGGAGAATCTTAAAAACATTATATAGGAGAGGTGAAAAGTAAAAGGCGAAAGCTAAAAGCCGATTGTTGGTATTGACAATTAATTAATATAAAACAAACATTATATTTATCCGGTCTGCTTTTATAAGGCAGAGGATTCTGGATCGTGCTATCACCATGATCTATGAACCATTAACTATGAACGAAGAACTATGGGAAGAGCATTTGAATTCCGTAAAGAAAGAAAACTTAAGCGATGGTCGAAAATGGCCGTACAATTTACCCGCTTAGGTAAAGAAATTGTAATGGCTGTAAAAGCCGGTGGTGGTGATATTAATACCAATGCGCGCTTGAGAACAGCGGTGCAGAACTCGAAGGCAGTAAACATGCCTAAGGACCGCGTGGAGGCTGCTATAAAAAGAGCGATCAGCCGGGACGAAAAAGATTATGAAGAAATAGTTTATGAGGGCTATGCACCCTACGGCGTGGCTATTTTGGTTGAAACTGCAACTGATAACATTAACCGGACAGTAGCCAACGTGCGCAGTTACTTTACCAAGTCCGGGGGTACCTTAGGGAAAACCGGATCGCTTGATTTTATTTTTACCCGTAAATCTGTTTTCACCTTTGTGCCTGGTGACCGTGACCTGGAAGAGCTGGAGTTTGAGCTGATCGACGCAGGGCTTGAAGACTTGTTTGTTGAGGCCGATGAGGAAGGAAACGATATTGGCGTAATACACACGGCCTTTGAGGATTTTGGTAAAATGCAGAAGGCATTAGAAGTAGCAGGGATAGAAGTTAGATCAGCTAAATTGGAGCGTGTGCCGCAGTCATTCCATGAAGTAACTGAAGAACAGGTGACCGATGTAATGAAGCTGATAGACCGCTTAGAGGAAGATGAAGATGTTCAGGCTGTTTATCATAATATGGCGGAGTGATTTGATTTCGGATGTCGGATGTTCGATTTCGGATTTAATTTTTTGGATTTAGGATTTGTTTTAGAATTTAGGATTTGAACATTAGAATTTAAAACCATGCCTCTTTTCAGTTCGCGTAAGGAAGAAAAAAAAGTTAAAGTTACCTTTAGCAATGGTTTACTTTTTGTAGAAAAAGCTGATGGGAAACAGCAGGCCTTTCCGCTGGAATTTTTTCCAAAACTGGTGCATGCTACCGAGGAAGAGCTTCAGGACTGGACGCAAACTGATAAAGGTATCCATTGGAATAAGCTGGACCTGGATATTTCAATTTAATTTGAAAATTTGAAGATGTGCCAATTTGAAAATATGTTAGATCTTCAACCTACCTAATTTTCGAATCTTCAAATTGCCAAATTTTCAAATTGATTAATTTTCAAATTTACACCATGACTTTCGAAGAGTTTTTTAAGAAGAAAAAGATCAGCCTGCAAACCTTTGAACAAGGTGAACCGACATTGTTTTCTGAATTTAAAACCCATTACGAGCAAATGGGCGAAAAGAGTTTTGATCACACTAAAAAATACTGGTTCAATAAATTAAGGCTGCGTTTTCCAGCTCCTATTGAAATAAAGGCAGAGAAGGAGGTTATTGAGAATTCGCTGGCCGAACAAACCATTACAGAGAGTTTAATAGAATCATCATCCCCTCCACCAAATATTGGTTTTAAGCCGAAGTTCAGGGCGGGAGTCACCAAATCTGCTGAATCTGTAGAGGAGGTAAAAAAATCTGACCTTGTTACAACTTCAGAGCAGCCGGCAGAAAGTCAGGAACAGATTGCACCAGCTTCCCCATTAGGATTTAAACCAAAATTCAGGGCAGGGGTTACCAAATCGGCTGCGGTAGTTCCTGAACAAAAAGAGGAACCAAAAGCTGATCAAATTCCCCAGCCACCGGATTCTAAAGAAGCAAACGAAGCGAAGCCTGCATATAAGCCTCGCTTCAATATGAAAAATATTAAGCCTAAGCCCCCGGAGGAATAGTTACTGAAAAGCAGACTTAAATACTGCCGGCAGAAAATAGCTGTCAATTTTTCGCAAAAGCCGGGCTTTGAAAATCAAGCTTTTTCAAACCGTGCTGTACTTCAGGGCAACTCATAAACAATTTCCAGAGCAAGCCGCTGCGGTAATTCTCTATCATTACAACAATCGGCCCCTGGTCAATAGCCAGGTATGATTTCGCGTACCAGTTGTGCGATTCACTGAATGAATCGGTGAATCCGTATTCGCCCCATATCTTATCGCCCAGATCATAATAAAAATGACGTAAAGCTTTCATGGAATACTCCGGGGTATAAGGAAATGCGGAAAGGGCCGCTGTTGGTGTTATCACCCCCAGGTCGTTAGTCGGCGAATGGGCGTTATAGCCTTCGAAGTTATCGCTGGCAGTAAGGCCCCAGCAATTTTCGCCATAACCTTTAAACTTTTTGGGGTTGTCAATACAATAAGCCCGGTTAATCAGAGTGTGGTTAGTGTTTTGTTCCCAGTAATCCGCGTAGCGGTCTCTCAAACCTTTTGGATCGAGCCCAAGAAAAGAATATTGGGAAAAGAATAAAGGACCGCCGTAGTCAAACCCTAATGGTAGTTTGTAGCCATAAAATGTTTTCCCGTTCTTAAAAAACTCGCTTTGCGCCCAGCCGCGATGGTATACATCGGAGGAGACAGGATACCTGTCACCCGAAGCAGCCAGCACATAGGTGATCAGGCATTCGTTAAAGCCGCGTATAGGGAAATTCATGGCCCAGCCATTATTCGGCGACCAATGCCAGTATAAATTGTCCCTCCCTTCTTGGGTATACCAACTCCATTCGATTTCATTCCACATGGAATTTATCGTTCCCCGTATTTGGCTTTCTTTTTGATCATTTGCCGCAAAATATTGCCTGGCGCATAATAATCCCTGGAAAAGGTAGGAAGTTTCCACGAGGTCGCCACCATCATCCTTGCGGCCAAACGGGATTATCTTACCTGTTTCACCGTTCAGCCAATGTGGAAACACCCCGTGATAAGAATCGGCACGGCTCAAAAAATTAACAATCTTCAACATGCGGTTTACCGCTTGCTCATGCGTTATCCATTTACGATGATCAGCTACGATAAGGGCCATTACCCCAAAGCCCGAACCGCCTATGGTCACCACTTCATTACCATAATCATAAGCAATATTGCTTCTCTCGCCGGCAAGGCCGCTTGTGGGATGTCCGAAATCCCAGAAGTAACGGAATGTTTGGCGTTCTACTACGTCAAGTAGTGCGCTGTCGGTTAAGCCCTTGATCACCCCAATAGGCACTATGCCTGTTTCTGTAGGTTTTGCCATTTTTTGGGCGAAACCCCAGGTGGAGATTATGATAAAAAGGAATAGTATTATTGTTTTCTTCATCTGAATATCTTTAAAAATTAATGCAGGTTCGGGCTTTGGAAGCCCAAGTTTTTCATCCCACTGTTTACTTCCGGACAACTCATAAACAAATTCCAGAG
>JANYAB010000723.1 GCA_025355225.1 Bacteroidota bacterium | reverse complement strand
GAAATTCAAATTTTCCTTCTCCTATTCTGGTATGATAATCTGATTTGAACGTTTTTCTGTCACTATACTCGTCATCAATAAAAATGACAAATCCTGCCCCCCTTTCTATGACCCTGTAGAAATTCTTTTTTAAATATTTGTCAATTTTTTCTTCTAGAACATTTGGTTCTAATTGAACCTGCCTTTTAATGCTAAGTTTAATTTTCATCTATTGTTATCATACAACTGTTACCGCTTATTTTTTGTAACACCAAAAAACAAAAAAGCCACCGTGTATTGTGGTGGCTTTTTTATGATGATCAGTAATCCCTATGCCAGCAACACGGCTTTTACAATATCCAATGTCTTAAATGCTTCTTTGGAACCCGGCGCTTCGGCATAAACCCGCAGCACAGGCTCGGTTCCTGATGGGCGGATCATTACCCAGCTTTCATCCTCGAAAAAGAATTTGTAGCCGTCCATATCTTCAGTTCTGCTCACCTTCAAATTGCCAAAATTGGTGTATTTTCCGGTTTTGCAATTGCTGATGATCTGTTGCTTTGCTTCTTCGGTAACGCGAAGATCATAACGCTCTACGGCAAATTTGCCTACAACATCGTAGATCTCTTGTACCAGGTCGCTTAATGAGCGGCCCGATTTGGCGATAAACTCCCAAACGATCAAACCGATCCAGATGCCATCGCGTTCAGGAATATGTCCTGCCACAGCTATACCGCCTGATTCTTCACCGCCAACAAGGAAGGGGTTACCGGAGTTAACGATCAGGTCGCAAATGTATTTAAAGCCGATTTTGGTAACTATATTTTTCAGGCCGTAAGCATCGCACAATTTCTGGATCTTGCTGGTACACGAAAAGGTGGAATAAACATCTCCCGTTTGTCCCTTTACCTTATACATATAATGGATCAGCAAAAGCAGGATATGGTGCGAATCCACAAAGTTGCCATCCTGGTCATACAAGCCTATGCGGTCAGCGTCGCCATCAGTAACCAAACCGGCAGCTATTTCGCCTTCGGATAGCTTGATGATATCCTCAAACTCTTTCAGGTTGCGCTGGATAGGCTCGGGAGCCTGACCGTCAAAACCAGGATTATGATCGCTATGTATCCGGGTAATATCGGGGAACAGGCGCTCCATTACATTCATGCCCGCGCCGTACATGGCATCGTAGGCCCAGCCCAAACCGCTGGTGCGGATAGCATTGAGGTCGAAGTTGTTTTCTACATGGGCCACATACATGTCCTCCAGGTTAATAAACTCAACCAAACCATCCTTTTGATATTCCGCAACGGTTTTCAGGTCGAGATCTATTGTATCAGGGATTGTAGATTCCACCTTTTCAATATCATCAGGTGTCGCTGGTCCGCCATAGAAAGCTTTGATCTTATACCCGTTATAGGCAGGCGGGTTATGACTTGCCGTAATAATGATCCCTGCCGATGCGTTTTTTCTGACCGTTCCCAGCGAGATCATCGGCGTGGAAACAAACGTATTTTCGGCACGATAAACCTTTACGCCCTGCGATGCCAGCACACAAGTGGTGGTATCGGCAAACAGCGGACCCGCAAAGCGAGGGTCGGCGCCTACTACCGCTGATGGGTTTTCAAATTCCTTTTTTAGCCACAATGCAGTTGCATAGGCCACCCTTTTTACATTTTCAACGGTAAAATCGTCCGCGATGATGGCTCTCCAGCCGTCGGTACCAAACTTTATTTTGTTCATTGTAGCTATATAATTTAAAAATCCTATTTTTAGCGCCTCAAAATCTATACAAGAATATCAATCATTTGTGGTAAAAGGAAACAAAAAATGAAAGTTTTAAAATTTGGCGGCACATCGGTGGGAAGCCCTGAAAGGATGAAAAAGCTGCTGGATATAATAGATGCTGCAGAAAGGCAGATAGTAGTACTATCTGCCGTATCAGGCACTACCAATAACCTGGTCGAAATTGGTCAGGCATACCTTGCCGGGGATAAAAAAAAAGCGGCCACTTTGATTGGCGCACTGAAGGTTAAGTATGATTTTTTTATTAAAGAACTATTTGCCAAACCGGAATACCTGGAACAGGGTAAAGAAGTGATCGACTATCATTTCGAATTACTTAATAACTTGTCGCATGATCTGTTTACGAATATCGAAGAGAAGGTAGTTTTGGCGCAGGGCGAATTATTGTCAACAACATTGTACCATATTTATTTAAAAGAGATAGGTGTGCCATCGGTGCTGCTGCCCGCGCTCGATTTTATGAAAATAGACGAGGACAATGAGCCGATGGTGGATTACATCACCGAACATATAACGCCTTTACTGGATCAGCATCCCGATAATAACTTATTTATTACCCAGGGATATATTTGCCGCAATACTTTTGGCGAGATCGATAACCTGCGCCGCGGAGGCAGTGATTACACGGCATCATTGATCGGCGCGGCCATTCGCAGCGAAGAAGTGCAGATATGGACAGATATAGACGGGATGCATAATAACGATCCACGTATTGTAAAAGGGACTCAACCGATTGCCCAGCTTTCATTTGATGAAGCAGCCGAGCTCGCTTATTTCGGGGCAAAGATATTGCATCCGCAAAGTGTGTTTCCTGCGCAGAAGTACAAAATACCGGTGCGCTTGCTTAATACAATGGATCCCAAAGCGCCGGGCACGCTGATCACCAATGACAGTGAAAAGGACAGGATCAAATCTATTGCCGCTAAAGATGGTATCACAGCCATCAAAATACAATCGAGCCGAATGTTGCTGGCGCATGGCTTTTTACGCCGTGTGTTCGAAGTATTTGAAAGGTACAAAACTTCTATCGACATGATCACTACTTCGGAAGTAGCTGTATCATTGACGATTGACGATACAAACTACCTGGACGAGATCAAGAAGGAATTAGCTTCATTTGGTACGGTTGATATTGACGAAGATCAAACCATTATTTGTGTGGTAGGTGATTTTGGCGCTGAAAAGCATGGTTATGCTGCTCGTGTATTGGAAGCCTTAAAGCATATCCCTATACGCATGATTTCCTATGGCGGCAGCGACCATAATTTATCATTGTTGATAAAAACAACGGATAAAACAGAGGCTTTAAGGAGTTTACATAACCGGTTGTTTTAGCCGGCCCCTCCTAAATCCTCCCTGGTAGGGAGGACTTTAAAGAAGGGGATAAAAATTTATAAAAAAATAAAATTCTCCCCTACAGGGGGAGATTCAGAGGGGGCTTATGTTCAATACCAATATTATAAATCGCTTTAAAAGTTTAGAAACCCCATTTTATTATTACGATCTGGGATTACTTCGCCAAACCCTGGATGCTTGTCGTAATGCTTCGGCCCAATACGGCTTTCATGTACATTATGCCTTAAAGGCTAATTTCAACCCGAAAATATTAGATACTATTCAGTCCTATGGCTTTGGGGCCGATTGTGTGAGTGGCAACGAAGTAAATGCAGCGATTGAGCATGGCTTTGAAAAAAGCAAAGTGGTTTTTGCCGGAGTTGGTAAATCGGACAAGGAAATTAACCAGGCGCTCGATGCAGACATTTTCTGTTTTAACGTAGAGTCTGTTCAGGAATTGATCATCATAAACGATTTGGCTGAAGCAAAAAATAAAAAGGCGAATGTTGCCATCCGCATTAATCCTAATGTTGATGCACGTACGCATCATTTTATTACCACCGGACTTGAGGAAAATAAATTCGGCATCAATAGCTGGCAGTTAAATGATGTTACCGAAACACTGAGAAAATGTGCTAACCTGCAATTTTTAGGAATACATTTTCATATCGGTTCGCAAATAACAGACCTGGAGGTTTATAAAAGCCTCTGCATTCGCATTAACGAAATGCAGGATTGGTTTGAGGATCATGGCTTCCCGGTAAAAGTTTTAAATACCGGAGGTGGACTCGGCGTAGATTATCATCATCCCGATACAAATAACATTGCCGATTTTGAGGGCTATTTTAAAGTTTTTAAAGATTTCCTTAACGTAAAACCCGGTCAGGAAGTGCATTTTGAACTTGGTCGTGCCTTGGTGGCCCAATGTTCTGCATTAGTGTCAAGAGTGTTGTACGTAAAAAATGGACTTAAAAAACATTTTTTGGTGCTCGATGCCGGTATGACTGAGCTGATCCGCCCGATGCTTTACCAGGCTTACCAGAAGATTGAGAATTTAAGTCAGAAGTCAGAAGTGAGAAGTCGGAAGTCAGAAGATAGCGATAATGACTTAGGACTTAAGACTCAAGACTTAAGACTTAAATACGACGTCGTCGGTCCGATATGCGAAAGCACAGATTGTTTCCAGAAGGATGTTGAATTGCCTGAATCATTCCGCGGTGACTTGTTCGCTATCCGTACGGCCGGGGCTTATGGAGAAGTGATGGCTTCAGGTTATAATTTAAGGGATAGGGTTCAGAGCGTTTATTCGGAGTAATTTTCAATTAATATTTCTGGTGATCTAAAATTTATAACCGAACCGTATAAAAAAAGCGTTTCCAATTTCAGCAGTACCGAAGTAGTTTTTGAATGTAATAAAGTAGCTGGCTTTAGGGAAAAAGTTGCGAAAAAATCTTTCACCAAGCGTCTGATCAGTATAGTAAGTATCATTTAGATCGTTATGACCTAATGTTGTGCCCAGGAAACCGCGTATGCTATGCTGAAAGCCGCTGTTGTTTCTGTTATGAAATATTACTTCTGTAGTTAAGCCGATGGTGTACAAGTCGGTACGCGGATCCACAAAGTAACCTCCGCGGCGAACCAATTCCTGTCTGTAACTGGCATAATCTCCAAATTCGTGGCTGTAAGCCATCTCAACGCCAATAAATCTTATGTCTGTCCTTCCTGAAGTAACAAAGGCATTAGCCGAGAATCTTCCGCCGATGGCGCCAAAAAACTTGTCGCTGAAATAGTCCTTGTCGCTTTGACTGCCTGAGTATTGGTAATCACCAAATACGCCAAAGGCACCATAGGCTATATTGAAATTATCAAATACGTGACCAACACTTACATTAACCTGGCCGGAAGTAAGGAAATCACTGTAATTAACACTTGAATAGTTATTTAAACCGGCCGAAATATAAGTGGCGGTTTTTGTTGTATCAAAAGAGGCAGGTTTGGGTTGATAAGCAATATCCTGGTGATATAATGCCGGAGAATATAAATGCGAACAGGCGCTCAATAATAGCAAAAGGCTACCTAACGGGATAATAAGTTTAAGCTTCATATTTAACATTACGCTTTCAATCTGCAATATATAACAATTCAACTGATGAACTTTTAAATTAATATCTAAATTGCTTATGTTTACGGTGTCCGAACAAGTGTAAAATAAACAGTTAATCCCTGTGTAAAACACATTTTAGAGGACCTAACTATAAATCAATTTATTAAATGAGTAAAGACTTGTTTGTTATAGGTGTTGACTATGGAACTGATTCTGTACGTTCAGTAATTGTGGATGCCAGGAACGGGAAAGAATTAGCTTCTTCTGTATTTAATTACCCACGCTGGCAGCAGGGCGCATATTGTGATGCTCCACAAAACCAGTTTCGCCAGCATCCATTAGACTATATGGAGGGACTTGAGCAAACTATCCGGAATTGTATAAATCATGCCGGTCCAACTGTCGCTTCTTCTATAAAAGCCATTTCCGTTGATACCACGGGTTCAACGCCGGTGGCGGTTAACCAAGCTGGTGTTCCTTTGGCATTGACACAGGGTTTTGAAAATAATCCAAACGCCATGTTTGTGCTGTGGAAGGATCACACAGGTGTTAAAGAGGCCGGTGAGATCAACGATCATGCTGCAAAATTCGATATTAATTACCTGCAATATGTTGGCGGTATCTACTCGTCCGAGTGGTTTTGGGCGAAACTGCTGCATGTTTTAAGAGCGGATGAACAGGTACGCAAGGCCTGTCATTCCTGGGTTGAGCATTGCGACTGGATACCCTTCCTGTTAACAGGAGGAACTGATGCCAGCCAGATGAAACGTGGGCGGTGTTCTGCAGGGCATAAAGCCTTATGGTCTGTAGATTTTGGCGGCTACCCACCGGATGCATTTTTTACCTCGCTTGATCCATTGTTAAAAGGTTATGCGGATTCCCTTCCAAAAGCTACATATACTGCTGATCAATCAGCGGGTACACTTAGCGCAGAATGGGCTCAGCGGCTTGGACTATCTGTTGATGTAGTGGTGGGTGTAGGTGCATTTGATGCACATATGGGTGCCGTGGGCGGCCAGATAGAACCTTATCATCTCAGCAAAGTCATGGGTACTTCCACCTGCGACATGCTTGTTGCACCGAAAGCTGATCTGGAAGGTAAATTGATAAAAGGTATTTGCGGACAGGTAGATGGATCGGTAATCCCCGGGATGATAGGTTTAGAAGCAGGTCAATCAGCCTTTGGCGATACCTATGCCTGGTTTCGCAACCTGCTTTCGTGGCCACTGGGGGAGCTACTTTCGCAATCCTCGCTTATTGACAAAAAAACTGCCGCCGCTTTAAAGGATGAACTAATTGCCAAAATTATACCTGAACTGAGCAGGCAGGCCGCTTTAATGCCTGTAGATGAAAATGCCGAACTGGCCGTCGACTGGTTGAATGGCCGTCGCACACCTGATGCAAACCAATTGCTAAAGGGCGTTATCAGCGGATTAAGTTTGGGCAGCGATGCACCGCGCGTTTTCAGAGCATTGGCCGAGGCTACGTGTTTTGGTGCAAAAAGTATTGTCGATCGCTTTAATAGCGAGGGGGTGCCTGTTAAAGGGTTAATAGGCATTGGCGGTGTTGCCAAAAAATCGCCCTATATTATGCAGATGATGGCCGATGTAATGCAGATGCCTATCCGTATCCACCAATTTGAACATACCTGTGCCCTGGGCGCAGCTATGTTTGCAGCCACGGTTGCAGGTATTTATCCAAATGTGGAAGAAGCGATGGCCGCTATGGGTGGTGGTTTTGATAAGGAATATTTTCCAGATCAGCGTAAGGCGTCATTATATCAGTTACGACTTAGAAGATACGCGGAATTAGGTAAATATATTGAACAGGAAAATAAATAAAAAAAATGAGTAAATACCAGGATATCCGCGAAGCAGCCTACCAGGCCAATATGGAATTACCCAAATTGAATTTGGTGATCTTTACATTTGGCAATGTTAGCGCGGCCGACCATGATTTAGGTGTATTCGCCATTAAGCCCAGCGGAGTACCTTACGATGAACTTTCGCCCGCTAAAATGGTAATTGTTGATTTTGACGGTAAAGTGATTGATGGAGAACTTCGCCCATCTTCGGATACTAAAACACATGCGGTTTTATACACGCATTGCAAAGATATTGGTGGCATCTCCCATACACATTCCACTTATGCTACAGCGTGGGCGCAGTCGCTGCGCGATGTGCCTATTTATGGTACAACACATGCCGACCACAACACGGTAGATGTTCCATGTGCCCAGCCAATGAACAATAAGATGATTCAAGGTGATTATGAATACCAAACGGGTTTTCAGATTTTGAATTGCCTGCAGGAGCGGGGCTTTGACTACCACGAGGTGGAGATGATATTGGTGGGCAGTCATGCACCATTTACCTGGGGTAAAACTGCCGGTAAGGCAGTGTATAACAGCGCAGTGCTCGAATCGATAGCCCAAATGGCTTTACTTGCTGAGCAGATAAATCCCCAATGCGTACGTCTGAAAGAATCGCTCATAAAAAAACACTACGAACGTAAACATGGGCCGGATTCTTATTACGGGCAGTAAGCTGAAAGCGAAAAGTCTAAAGCAGAAAGCTACAAAAACTCTGGCCACTAATAATTCAATAATTTAATAATTCAGTAATTCAATAAATCAATAATTGAAATGATCAGTTTAAAAACATTCGAAGTATGGTTCGTCACTGGCAGCCAAAATTTATATGGGGAAGAAACTTTGAAGCAGGTTGCAGAGCATTCGCAGCAAATAGCAAAGAGTTTGGATACTGCAAAGCAAATACCAGTAAGGATAGTTTTTAAGCCGACGGTAAAATCGCCCGAGGAGATTTACAACATTTGCCAGGAGGCCAACTCAGCAAAAAATTGCATCGGGATCATTGCCTGGATGCACACTTTTTCACCAGCTAAGATGTGGATAGGCGGCTTAAAAATATTGCAAAAGCCGGTTTTGCATTTGCATACCCAATTTAACCGCGATATACCCTGGGATAGTATCGATATGGACTTTATGAACCTGAACCAAAGTGCGCACGGCGACCGTGAGTTCGGTTTTATTATGTCACGCATGCGCCTGAACAGGAAGGTAGTCGTTGGACATTGGCAAGATGAAGAAGTTTTGGAGCAGATCAATACATGGAGCAGGGCTGCGGCAGGCTGGGCCGATTGGCAGGGTGCACGCTTTGTGCGCTTTGGCGATAATATGCGCTATGTAGCTGTAACCGATGGAGACAAAGTGGAAGCAGAAATAAAATTCGGTTATTCAGTAAATACTTATGGGGTAGGTGATTTGGTTAAAGTGATCAATTCTATAAGTGATAGTGAAACCGATACATTGACTGCTGAATACGAAGAACGCTACGCAGTAGTACCGTCTTTACGACGGGGCGGAGATCAATACGCCTCATTGCGCGAAGCTGCAAAAATTGAGTTGGGTTTAAGTGCCTTTTTAAAGGATGGCAACTTTAAGGGATTTACCGACACATTCGAGGATTTGCATGGAATGGCACAATTGCCAGGCATAGCTGCACAACGCTTAATGGGGCAGGGCTATGGCTTTGCCGGTGAAGGGGACTGGAAAACAGCTGCGCTAGTGCGCGCCATGAAGGTAATGGGAAGCGGCTTAAAAGGCGGTAATGCCTTTATGGAGGATTATACGTATCATTTTGACCCTGCCAACCCACTAGTGCTGGGATCGCACATGCTGGAGATATGCGAATCAATTGCTGATGGAAAGCCCAAATGTGAAATACACCCGCTGGGTATAGGTGGTAAAGCCGACCCGGTCCGGCTGGTGTTTAATGTTGCCGGAGGACCTGCGTTGAATGCATCAGTTATTGATATGGGCAACCGGTTCAGGCTGTTGGTGAACGAAGTGGAAGCAGTTGTACCCGAACATGATTTGCCCAAGTTGCCGGTAGCCCGTGTGCTTTGGAAACCACAACCTGATATGAAAACAGGTTGTGCGGCATGGATATTATCCGGTGGTGCACACCATACCTGCTACAGTCAAAATTTAACTTCTCAGCATTTAGAAGATTTTGCTGACATGGCAGGCATCGAATTTGTGTTGATAGGCAAAGAAACAAACCTGCGTCAATTGAAAAACGAATTAAGATGGAGCGAGGTTTATTATCGGTAAATTTCGGTTCGGCCAATCAAAAATCTCAAACTAGCTAAAGCTTATTGTTGGATGCACGCTTTTATTTTCGATCTTAACGGAACCATGATCAATGACATGGATTACCATACCCGTGGCTGGCTCTACCTGTTGAACAATATGTTGGGCGGCAATTTTACGTGGGATGAGGTAAAACCGCAGATGTATGGTAAAAACCAGGAGGTTTTAGTCAGGATGTTCGGTGCGGGGAAGTTTACCGATGAGGAAATGGAACGATTGTCACTTGAAAAGGAAAAACGCTACCAGCAGGAATTTTTACCTAACCTGGCATTATTACCCGGTTTGGCTGAGTTTTTAGAAGAGGCCCATCAAAAATGCATCCCGATGGCAATTGGCTCGGCTGCTATTCCTTTCAATATCGATTTTGTGCTCGACAATTTAAATATCAGGCATTATTTTAAAGCTATTGTCAGTGCCGATGACGTTGTTTTCAGCAAGCCACATGCCGAAACGTTTTTAAAAGCTGCTTCGTTATTGAATGTTCAACCTTCGGGCTGCCTGGTATTTGAAGACGTACCCAAAGGCGTTGAAGCCGCGCTGAATGCCGGCATGGATGCTATCGTGTTAACCACCACCCATAAACCGGATGAATTTAAAAACCTGCCAAACGTACTGCAATTTGCGGATGATTTTAATAATGAATTTATCCGGGAGTTAGTACAATAGTTGAGACAACCCCGCGTGATCGTATT
>JANYAB010000710.1 GCA_025355225.1 Bacteroidota bacterium | reverse complement strand
ATACAATGTTTGTGGATCGATCACTTCGATATGTATCCCCATTTTTTCCAGTTCTTCGGCAGCTTCCATTACAATGCGTAAGGTTGAACCATAGGATACTACAGTTATGTCGCTGCCCTCTTTCAAAACCTCTGCTTCGCCAAGGGGAACCGTAAACTCGCCAACATTTGAAGGAAGTTTTTCTTTTAAGCGGTATCCGTTAAGGCATTCAATTACCAACGCAGGCTCATCCCCCCGTAAAAGGGTGTTGTACATGCCCGCAGCCTGTGTCATATTACGGGGCACACATACATGCAGACCACGCATGGAGTTTAAAATTAACCCCATCGGGGAACCCGAATGCCAGATGCCTTCTAACCGGTGCCCGCGCGTACGAATAATTAGCGGTGCTTTCTGACCGCCGCGCGTGCGGTAGCTTAAAGTGGAAAGGTCATCGCTGAGTACAGTTACCGAATACAAAAGATAATCCAGGTATTGAACTTCGGCTATCGGGCGCAAACCGCGCATTGCCAGCCCCATACCCTGCCCTACTATCGTTGCTTCGCGTATACCGGTATCGGTGATCCTCAAATCGGTATACTTATTTTGCAAACCGGCAAAACCCTGGTTCACGTCCCCTATGGCGCCTACATCCTCGCCAAAAGCTACAATGCTCTTATCGCGCTCAAAGTTCGCATCAAAACAAGCATTCAATATTTCGCGCCCATCCAATAAACGGGAATCTTCTTCATACTCAGCCGCAATTACCGGTACCTTTAGGGGAGATTGCGATGTGCCGGAAAATAATTTTGAATTAAAACGCTCATTATTTTTCTCCAACTCGCGGCCAAGCCAATCTATAAGGGCCTGTTTTCCGGGCAGGTTCTCTTTCACTGTTATGCGCAAGGCCTTTCGGCCTGCAGCAAAAGCATCCCTCCGGCCCGGGTCAATGGCCAGCCGCAGCGACGCAATGATATCCTTCAGCGAAGCATTGTATGCGCTTTGCTGGGCAAGCTGCTCAATTAAGCCGGTTATCTCTTTTAATTCCAGGCCTATTTCGGCTGCCAGTTCGTTCCACGCTTCGCGCTGGCATTCGCGGACATACTTTTTGGCCGTAGCCTCCAGCTCATCCATTTCTTCCTCTGTGCAAATAGCCGATTCGATCATCCAGTTGCGCATCTTCAGCAGGCAATCGTTTTCATTCTCCCAGGTCAGCCGATCTGTTGACTTATATCGCTCGTGCGAACCTGAGGTAGAATGACCCTGCGGCTGCGTCATCTCGGTAACATGTATCAATACGGGAACATGCTCGCTCCGGCAAACCGCAATAGCACGTTCGTAGGTTTCACACAGCGCGACATAATCCCACCCTCTTACCTTAAATATTTCGTAACCATTTGTACCCGGCTCACGCTGAAAGCCTTTTAATATCTCAGAAATATCCTCCTTGGTAGTTTGCAGTTTTGCAGGTACTGAGATTGCATAAGCATCATCCCAAATAGAAATAGCCATGGGTACCTGCAATACACCCGCTGCATTAAAAGCTTCAAAAAACAACCCTTCGGATGTTGAACCGTTGCCTATGGTTCCAAAAGCGACTTCATTACCAGTTACCGAAAACTTACTGAGATATTCCAGTTCCTTATTTTGCCTGTATAACTTGGAGGCATAGGCCAGGCCTAACAACCTCGGCATGTGCCCCGCAGTAGTTGAAATATCAGCTGAGCAATTCATTGTTTCAACCTGGTTTTTCCAGTTGCCGTCGGCATCTATATATCGTGTGGCATAATGACAATTCATCTGCCGGCCTGCCGATGCGGGATCTTTATCAATATCCGGATGGGCATACAATTGAGCAAAAAACTCCTTAAGATTGCTCATACCGGTGGCAAACATAAAAGTTTGGTCGCGGTAATATCCTGCGCGCCAGTCGCCGTGACGAAATGCCTTAGCCATAGCCAGCTGAGCAACTTCTTTGCCGTCCCCAAAAATGCCAAACTTAGCCTTGCCCGTTAGTACCTCGCGCCTGCCTATTAAGCTGGCCTGGCGACTTTCAAAACCTATACGGTAATCATTGATCACTATAGTCTTGAAATCTTCAAAACTGAGTTCAGCAGCATTAAATTGACCGGTAGCACTTATTACAGTTTCGGGCATATAAAATTTTGTTTAGATGGCAAAATTATAAAATTCTATTTTGTATTCAGTATAATTAACACTCAAAAAGCACAGTTTGTTGAATAGTTTTTTATTTAAATTAAACCTTTTATATTTGTAAACATCAATATAACAATATGAAAAAATTAATGATAATGTTTGCAGTAATTTTAGGCTTTGCCTTTACTGCTTCGGCACAAGATAATCAAAAAGCCGAATTTAAATTTAATGAAGAAAAACATGATTTCGGAAAAGTTCCGCAAGGCATACCCGTTACAACGGTCTTCGAATTTACCAATATTGGTGTTGAACCGCTGATTTTAACTGAGGTTAAACCTACATGCGGCTGTACGATAGCTGATTACACCAAAACTCCTGTTAAAAGCGGAGAAAAAGGGATTATTAAAATTACCTATAATGCCGCTGCGGCAGCGCCGTTTAATAAAACGATCGTGGTTACCTCCAATGCAAAAACTCCTACAAAATATTTAAACATCGTTGGTGAGGTGATAGCAAAACCGGCAACGAGCAGTAATTAAAACTCCAGGGCAGCCCCCTCTAAATCTCCCCCGGTTGGGGAGACTTCAAATTTCTTTCAAATAAAAATTACTTTTATAAAAAACTTTTAAAAGTCCTCCCTACTGGGGAGGATTTAGGTGGGGCTTTTTTATTAATTTTGCACATGCCAAAGATTTCTGAAAAAGGGCTGCAAATGCCCGCATCGCCAATTCGTAAACTTACCCCATATGCTGATAAAGCTAAATTGGATGGTAAAAAAGTTTACCATCTGAATATTGGCCAGCCTGATATTGAAAC
>JANYAB010000704.1 GCA_025355225.1 Bacteroidota bacterium | reverse complement strand
GTTATTGAATGCGAATTTATGAAGTGATGTTCGGCCTGTATCAATTCTTCAGCAGTGGGTTTTGCGGTGCCAATGTTCATTTCACGATAAAACTGGCGAGAATCGGCCGAAATTATTTCTGTTTCAAGTTGTTTTGCCAGTTCAATAGCAACACTAGTTTTGCCAACTGCAGTTGGACCAGTAATTACAATAAGTGTTTTCGCTGTTGATTTATTGCTCATAGATGCTGATAACTATGAACTACAAGCTGAATACTAGAAATCATCACCACGATGCGGGTTGCCTTCATCCTCAAAACCTTCGTTATCAGAAAATTCGCCACCAAACTCATCATCTTCTTCTGTTTCTGCTTCAAGACCCTCGTCTTGCTCTACTTCATCATCTGTGTCAAGTACTTCTGAAAAACCCTCCTCAGTATCTTCCGGCGTGAACTCCATCTGGTTGAGGAAATCAAATTCTTCGCTGACGGGTGGTAAAATCGTCGGGTTAAATACATTGCCAAATTGCTTTGGCGCCTCGCCAACTGATTTTATTATAGCAGGATACTGAACTCCCGGCGTAGTGTCCAATATAATTTTCAATAACTCGACGTGAAAATCAAAAGGGCGGTCAAAATTAAAAGTATAATAAAACTTCTGATGTGGGTCGTCAATGCGATTGCTGAGCTTTACTTTGTCCATAAGCGCCACACCCCGGTCAATCCGTCTTTGGTTGGGCAAGTAAGTGATTTCTTCGCCCTTGATCCATTGATCATTACTGATATAAAACGAAGAAGGAAATTCGCAATTGTAACCTGTTGACTGATGAATTGCGCGGTGAAGATCTTCGAAAGTTTGATTTGCTTTAATATCAATCTCTCTAATCACATCATCGTAATCTTCAAAAGTAATCTTGAATCTGTATAGTGCCATTATGTGCCTAATAGGTTTTACAAAATTAATGTTTTAATTTAAATTGTGTTTGCCACAACTTTTAAGCCAATTTCTGCGCCTTTGCGTATAGTATAATCAATCGCAGCATCGCGCGAGTTGGGTATTTCGCCTTCAAGTATGGCCTCGCGGATCTGATTTTTTATAATTCCAACCTCACGTCCTTCTTTTATGCCAAAAATATGCATTATATCCTGTCCCGTTACGGGTGGTTGCCAATTACGAATGCTGTCGCGTTGTTCAACATCTTTCAATTTTTGTTGAACCAGCTCAAAATTGTTCCTGTATTTTTTTACTTTATATTCATTTTTTGTCGTTATGTCTGCTTTACACAACAACATTAATTCTTCTATGTCATCATTTGCTTCAAATAATAACCTGCGTACTGCCGAATCAGTAACTACATTTTGCGCTAAAACTATAGGGCGCAGATGCAGCAGAACCATTTTTTGCACAAATTTCATTTTTTCGTTCAACGGCAGTTTTAGTTCTGCAAATATTTTGGGCACCATTCGCGCGCCTTTATCCTCGTGCCCATGAAAAGTCCAGCCGTGGCCGGGCTCAAACCGTTTAGTTGCCGGCTTGGCAATATCATGCAGAATTGCCGCCCAGCGCAGCCAAAGATCATCAGTAGTGGTGGCTATATTATCCAATACCTGTAAAGTATGATAAAAATTGTCTTTATGTCCTTTACCGTCAATATAATCCACACCATACAAAGCGGCCATCAGCGGGAATATTTTTTTGAGCAAGCCGGTATCAAATAAATAATTAAACCCAATGGAGGGTTTATGTGACAGGATGATCTTGTTCAATTCTTCCGTTATCCTTTCCTGCGAAATGATAGCAATACGTTCCGTATTACACTTTATTGCATCGAGTGCAATGTCATCTATCCTAAAATTCAGTTGTGATGCAAACCGAATAGCCCGTAACATTCGTAAAGGGTCGTCGGAGAAAGTTTCAACAGGGTCAAGCGGTGTCCTGATCAATTTTTGTTCTAAATCGTTCAATCCATCAAATGGATCGATCAATTCTCCAAACTGCACAGGATGCAAGGCTATTGCCAGGGCATTGATAGTAAAATCGCGCCGTTTCTGGTCGTCCTCCAACGTTCCATTTTCAACAATTGGTTTGCGGGAATCGGAACGGTAAGATTCCTTGCGTGCGCCGACAAATTCTACTTCAACATCTTTATACCTCAGCATTGCTGTGCCAAAGTTTTTGAAAACAGCCAGTTTTACTTTCAGCGTTTTCGCTACGCTTTCGGCAAATAAGATACCATTGCCAATTACCACTATATCGATATCTTTTGACGGGCGGTTTAATAAAAGATCGCGCACGAAACCACCTATAACATAGGTATGCACGTTTTGTTCCGCAGCAGTATTGGTTATTACCGAAAACAAGGGATGTTGCAGGTGTTGTTTCATGCTATATTCAGCTTTGATGCTCCAAAGCGTCAAATTTATAATCTACCACAAAAGTCGTAATTAGTAAGTCTAAAACCATAAATAAAATTAACGGCGTATAAATTCAAAGCGGCCATCTGGCTGGAGCCGCATTATAGTTGAGGGTCTTTTCAATTCGGTATCGTACTGCTCCAGGTTAACCACGTAATCAACACCATCAATAATTTCCTGGTCTATTTGGCCAAAATTTTGCGGTGACGGCTTTCCGCTTATATTGGCGGATGTTGATACCAGGGGTTTGCGCAGCCGTTGTATCAATTGCTGGCAAAAGTCGTGCTTTACTATCCTAACACCTAAACTGCCATCAGCGCTTATTAAAGCTGCAGAAACGTTTTTGGCACCCGGCATGATCAATGTAAGTGGATTTTCAGCATATTCTATGAGATCATACGCAATGGACGGCACTTCACTAATATAGCTTTCCAGCTTATTATCGCTATCCAATAAAATGATCATACTTTTGGCTTCATCACGCTGTTTAAGCCGTTGTATCTTTACTATTGCTTCTGTATTGGTAGCATCACATCCAATCCCCCAAATAGTATCAGTAGGGTAGAGGATGATACCGCCTTCCTGGATAACTTTCAGTGCTTTTGTAACCTCTTCCCTAAGCATGGTTTAAATATAAACTTAGTGCATTAATAATTTCCATCTCATCTAATAGCTGCATGCATTTTGGGATGCCGTAAAGCGCGCAGGTGTTTCTTACGCAAGGTTCGCATTCCAATTGACCCGCCCTAATTACTGTCAGCCATTTTTTGTTATAGGGTGCGGTGTTATGCTCATTTCCTGCGCCGAACAATGCCACTGTTGGTATACCAAGGCTATTTGCTAAATGCGCCGGTCCAGAGTCAGTAGTTAAAACCACTTTAGCCGAAATCATTAAATCGCAAAGGTCCTCAAGTCTTGTTTTTCCAGCATAATTTTCAAGGCGATCAGTATTTTCAATATCATTTAATAATTGTCCGATAAATTCTGCATCCTTAGGCGAACCAATCAAAGCAAATTTAGCTGTTTTGAAAGTATTGGTAAGCGTATTGATCAGGTGAATGCCTTTATCAATGGGCATTCTTCTTGATGTGGCCTCCGAATTAAAATTGATAATTACTAAATTATCTAATTGTTCAGGTTGGTTAACCGCGAGATTAATCGTTCCGCCACTTATGCTTTTACCTGTAAATTGCTCCAGCAATGAAATATATTCATCAACACGGTGAACGTTTAAAGGTTTCTTATAACTGTTTGTAAGCAAAAAGAAACGACCTTCCTTATTAAATCCGATGCGTTTTTTAGCCTTAGTTCCCCTACCCATTACGGCTGATGAAAGTGAGTCGGGCAAACAAAAGAACAAATCGTATTTTTCAGAACGTAAACTTTTTCCAAAACGATAAACACCGCTTAGCCCTTCATATTCTTGTTTGGAAAATGGATGAACCATATGCAAACCGGGTATTAAACCGGCTATGCCACTTAGCTCTTTTTTTATAATAACGTCGACATTTGCCTCCGGGTAAAGCTGCTTAACTGCCGAAATGAAAGCGATGCTCATTACCAAATCGCCAAGCCAGTTTGGTAGCCTTACCAGTATCTTCATTTTTGGATTTGGTTGATTAAGTTAGGTGGTTGATTAAGTTGTTAGATAGGACATTAACTACTTTCCTAATCCAACTTAATCAACTGTTCACTAAACAGCAACGTTGTTTTCCCTCAAAGCGTCATTAAGCGATGTTTTTTTGTCTGTTGATTCCTTTCGTTTGCCGATAATTAAAGCGCATGGTACCTGGAACTCACCTGCCGGAAACTTTTTAGTATAGGAG
>JANYAB010000703.1 GCA_025355225.1 Bacteroidota bacterium | reverse complement strand
CGATCTTCATCGGCATCATCCCGAGCGCCGGGTTGATCTCGGACTGCAACGTCCGGAAGGCTCCGCTCGGTGAAATCACGAGCGGCGGCGGGTGTCCGCAGTTCGCGCACTCGAGCGCGCCCGTGCGCGCGTCGACCGCATTATAAAATTCGGCTCCAGGGTAGATGTTTTCCTGCCATTGGGAACCAGGATAAATGTAAACCTCGGTGAGGCGGTAACTGGTGGAAGAACGGTATTAGCCGAATTGGTCCCAGCTCCCAAGCCACCTAAAGTAGAAAGAACAGTTGAAATGGCTGCGTCCCCGACGCCAAAGCCAAAAGCTAAAAAGAAAGTTTAAAGATTATTTAACTCCTTAAAGATGGGTGCCGTCGCAAAATCGCACGGGACTCGTCTTCTATTTCAGCCGTTGCTGCTGAATATATTCCAATCATCATTTCTAAGTCATTTGGGTGTTATAATATTGTAATAATCGTAAACTAAGTTGACTAATATAGTCAACTTAGTTTACATTTGTTCTATAATTTTAACGCCATGAAAGTTATCGACTTAGCACAGAACACATCCCATAACCTATTTGAAAAAGTAGCAGGCTATTTCAATCTGTCCGGAACTTCGGAACAGTTTTATCCTGGAAAGTTAAATTTCCATATAGAGCCGAAGCGCGACAACGGGTCCGGGCACGAACTAACCGTACGTTCAGTTGCGTCGTACTTGTTTGATGCGCTAAGCGAGGGTGTAAAACAAAATTTCCTTGGCCCAAACATCGACATGGAGTTTTTTACACTGACTATCCGTGTTTACCTAATCCGGTTTGCAAGGTTAACCGTAAGTTATCCAAAATACAATTTAGAAGATCAGTATTCAGAAAAAAGGAATAGTATGTCCAATATCTCAAATGACGATCGCTCTATTATATCATTAAAACTATCAGCATAATGAAAAAGCTATTTAACTATATATTTAATAAGAACATTTTAATGCTCTTTATTTTACTTAGTGTTGCATTTGGGGCCTATGCTCAAAGCACCATAGTAAAAGGTACCGTAACAGATGCTAAAACAAAAGAGCCATTGCCTTTTGTAACAGTGGTATTTGCCGGCAGTACCAATGGCATCAGCACAGACGGCCAGGGTAAGTTCCATATTGCCACCAACGACAATTATTCGCAAATAAAAGTTTCTTTTATTGGTTATAAAACGGTGATCAGGACAATTGAATCCGGCAAAGATCAATTAGTAAATGTGGCATTAACTGAGGAACACCAACAGTTAAGCGAGGTAGTAATAAAATCAGGTAAAAAAGCGAAGTATCACAATAAAAATAATCCGGCAGTAGAGCTTATTCGCCAGGTTATTGCACACAAGAATAAGAACAGGCTTGAAAATTACGATTATGCTGAATATAAGCAGTATGAATTAATGAACTTTTACCTGAGCAACCTTTCAGAAAAATTTAAAAACAAACGCGTGTTTAAAAACTACCAGTTTTTATTCAGACAACAGGACTCTACTGCTATCGGCGGTAAAAACCTGCTTCCTATATATATGGAAGAAAAGCTGTCACAAAATTATTTTCGCAAAGCGCCCTTCACCAAAAAGCAGATCATCGAAGCTAATAAGCAAGTTAAATATGATGAAAAGTTTATCGACAACGAGGGCCTGAAGGCCTATTTTAACAGGATGTACCAGGACATTGACATCTATGATAACAATATTTCGTTACTTACTAATCAACTGCTAAGCCCGATAGCTGATCATTCGCCCGACTTTTATAAGTTTTTTATTACGGATACGCTTAAAGACCAATCGCCGCAGCTAATTGAATTGAGCTTTACCCCGCGGAACACCAACGATTTGCTTTTTGAAGGTAAATTGTATGTAACTATGGATGGCAATTATGCTGTGGAGAATGTTGAACTAACCGTTAATAAACACATCAATCTGAACTTTGTACGCCAGATGGAAGCGACCTTATCTTTCGAAAAGAACGCAGATGGCAAATATCATTTAAGCCAGAGTGATCTGAAGATGGAGTTTGGCCTGAACAAAAATAAAGGTGGCGGTGTATATGGTGAGCGCAAAGTAATTTTAAGTAGCTTTTTGGTGAATGCTCCCCGACCAAAACAAGTTTATGATGGCCCTGCACAGGTAATAGCCTCGAATTCGGACAGTAAAGACGACCGTTATTGGCTAATGAGCAGGCCAGATACGCTTGCCGCAGATAAAGCCAGTATCTATAAAAACGTTGACAGCTTTGCTAACATACCCGCTGTAAAACGTACAATGGACCTGGTTACTTTGGGTATTGCCGGTTATAAGAACTTTGGCCCCTTTGAAATGGGACCAGCAAATACCTTTTATAGCTTTAACCCGGTAGAAGGTTTCCGCGCCCGTTTGGGTGGCCGTTCAACGCCCGAATTAAGCAAACGCTATTACTTTGAAACCTATGGCGCTTATGGAACGACCGATCAACGGTTTAAATACTTTTTAAGTTCCACGTATTCGCTCAACGATAAATCAATTTATTCTTTCCCGCAAAACTATGTGAGGGCAAGCTTTCAGCACGACACCAAGATACCCGGTCAGGAACTTCAGTTTGTGCAGGAGGATAATTTTTTGCTGTCCTTTAAGCGCGGTGAAAATAATATGTGGTTGTACAATGATATCCTTCGCTTCGATTATGTGCACGAATACCTGAACCATTTTTCTTATAAGCTTGGCTTTAAAAAGTGGGACCAGAGTCCGGCAGGTGCCTTATATTTTCAAAACCTGGTTGGAAACAACCTGAACGATGTAAACACAATACATACCACAGAATTGTCGCTTGAACTGCGTTATGCACCGCACGAAACGTTTTATCAGGGGAAACTTTACCGTGTCCCAATTATTGACCGGTACCCAATTTTTACCCTCCGTTATAATCAGGGTATCAAGGATCTGTTCGGCGGAAGCTATAACTACCAAAGCGTGACAACCAATGTCAATAAACGTTTCTATTTGTCTCAGCTGGGCTAT
>JANYAB010000697.1 GCA_025355225.1 Bacteroidota bacterium | reverse complement strand
CTGCTACCCGTCACTATGCACACGTTGACTGTCCAGGTCACGCGGATTATGTGAAGAACATGGTAACTGGTGCGGCTCAAATGGACGGTGCTATTATAGTAGTGGCTGCTACTGATGGTCCGATGCCTCAAACTCGTGAGCACATCCTGTTAGCCCGCCAGGTAGGCGTGCCTTCATTGGTTGTGTTTATGAATAAAGTTGACATGGTTGACGATCCGGAATTATTGGAATTAGTTGAAATGGAAATTCGCGAATTATTATCATTCTACGAATATCCTGGTGATGATATTCCGGTTATACAAGGTTCGGCCCTTGGTGGTTTGAACGGCGATCCTAAATGGGTTGGAAAAATCATGGAATTGATGGATGCTGTGGATGCACACATTCCAATCCCTCCACGTTTAACTGAATTGCCATTCCTTATGCCTGTTGAAGATGTATTCTCGATCACTGGTCGTGGTACTGTTGCTACAGGTCGTATCGAGCGTGGTGTAATCAACTCTGGCGAGCAGGTTGATATCCTGGGTATGGGTGCTGAGAACTTAAAATCAACCGTAACTGGTGTTGAGATGTTCCGCAAGATCCTTGACAGGGGTGAAGCGGGTGATAACGTAGGTTTATTGTTACGTGGTATTGAAAAAACTGATATCCGTCGTGGTATGGTTATTTGCAAACCAGGTTCAGTAACCCCGCATACAGATTTCAAAGCTGAAGTTTACGTATTGTCAAAAGCAGAAGGTGGTCGTCACACACCATTCTTCAACAAATACCGTCCGCAATTCTATTTCCGCACAACTGACGTAACCGGCGAAATCAGCCTGGCCGAAGGTGTAGAAATGGTTATGCCTGGTGATAATGTTACCATCACTGTAAAGTTGATCAACGCTATCGCTATGGAAAAAGGTTTACGTTTCGCTATCCGCGAAGGTGGCCGTACTGTAGGCGCTGGTCAGGTAACTGAAATATTAAAATAAGCCACGCCCCCTGACCCCCTAAAGGGGGAAGATAAGGTTAGGTTAATTCATACAAAGTACTTGGCTTGTTTAGCTAAGTACTTTGTTAGTATAAAAAAGTAATAAGTCCCTTTAGGGATTTAGGGCATAAACGGGCATAGTTCAATGGTAGAATAGAGGTCTCCAAAACCTTTGATCAGGGTTCGAATCCTTGTGCCCGTGCATAATATTATAATAAACAAAAATGGCTGCAGTAACTGAATATATTAAGGAATCTTACATTGAGTTAACCCAGAAGGTAACATGGCCAACCTGGCGCGAGCTTTGGAATAGCGCTGTTTTAGTATTGATTGCCGCGATAATCATTGCGATGGTTATATTTTTTATGGATCAGGTTATACGATTTGTGCTTGAGAAATTTTATACTTCATTAGCCTAATTTGTACGAGATGAGTGATCAAATGAAATGGTACGTGGTTAGAGCCATAAGTGGTAAAGAAAAAAAGGTAAAACAATATATCGACGCCGAAATTACTCGTTTGGGTATATCCCATTTGGTTTCACAGGTGCTAATCCCGACAGAGAAATATTACCAGATGCGGGATGGAAAAAAGATTGCTAAAGAAAGAAACTTTTTCCCAGGTTATGTGCTGCTCGAAGCGGTGTTGGATGGGGAAATTGAACACGTAGTAAAGAACATTAATAGCGTTATAGGTTTCCTGGGCGATAAACAAGGTAATGCAATACCACTTCGCCAGGCCGAAGTTAACCGTATTTTAGGTAAGGTTGACGAAATGAGCTCACAAGGCGAAACTATGAATGTGCCTTATTATGTAGGCGAAAGCGTAAAAGTAATGGATGGACCTTTCAACGGTTTTAGCGGTGTGATTGAAGAGGTTAACGAAGAAAAGAAAAAATTAAAAGTAATGGTGAAGATATTCGGGCGCCGTACGCCGCTTGAATTGAATTACATGCAGGTAGAGAAAGAATAATTTCGGATATCGGATTTTCGATTTCGAATTTATAATTAAAATATAGATTTCTTATTTAGGATTAAAAGCAGGATTTACAAAATCCGAAATTGAACATCCGAAATCCGAAATCAAAACAGCCTTAAATGTTACATAGCTTCCACTTTATAACATTGAGTAATAATTAAATAAACAAAAAAATGGCAAAAGAAGTCGGTGCGATGGTTAAGCTACAGGTAAAGGGCGGCGCTGCAAATCCATCTCCTCCAATTGGCCCTGCATTGGGTGCAAAAGGTGTGAACATCATGGAATTTTGCAAGCAGTTTAATGCACGTACCCAGGATAAACCTGGTAAAGTGTTACCTGTGGTAATTACAGTATACGTCGACAAGTCATTCGATTTTATCATCAAAACTCCGCCGGTTGCAATCCAGTTAATGGAAGTAACAGGTTTAAAGAGTGGTTCAGCCGAGCCCAACCGTAAAAAAGTATCCAGTGTAAACTGGGAACAGGTTGAGACGATAGCTAAAGATAAAATGACTGACCTGAATGCGTTTACAGTTGAATCAGCCATGAAAATGGTGGCAGGAACTGCCCGCAGTATGGGAATTACCGTATCGGGTAAAGCTCCCTGGAACTAACAATTAATTTCGGATTTCGGATGTTCAATTTCGAATTTTGAAATTGAAAAGCTGATAACCGATCATTTACATTTTCGAGCTGGAATATAGATCAGGGATTAAATCCGAAATCGAAAATTCGAAATTCGAAATAAAAAATTAAATCAGTTTAAGACAGTGGCAAGATTAACAAAAAATCAAAAAGCGGCACTATCCAAAATTGAGGCTAATAAGGCATACTCATTACAGGATGCATCATCGTTGGTAAAGAATATTAACTATACCAAGTTTGATTCATCAGTTGATATAGATGTTCGTTTAGGTGTTGACCCGCGTAAAGCCAATCAAATGGTGCGTGGTATTGCAACATTACCTCATGGAACCGGCAAAACTGTACGTGTATTGGTGCTTTGTACTCCTGAAAAGGAACAGGAAGCAAAAGATGCAGGTGCGGATTTCGTAGGTTTGGATGACTATATTGCCAAGATTGAAGGCGGATGGACTGACGTTGATATTATCATTACTATGCCAAGTGTTATGGCTAAGGTAGGTCGTTTGGGTCGTATACTCGGTCCGCGTAACCTTATGCCTAACCCTAAATCAGGAACTGTAACTACAGATGTAGGCAAAGCAGTTACTGACGTAAAAGGTGGTAAGATCGACTTCAAAGTTGATAAAACAGGTATCATCCATGCCTCAATAGGAAAAGTATCTTTCCCTGCTGATAAAATTTACGAGAATGCATTAGAAGTATTGCAAACCATCTCTAAATTAAAACCATCAGCGGCAAAAGGAACATATTTCAAAAGTATTCATATCTCATCGACTATGTCGCCGGGAATTGAAATTGAAACTAAAACAGTAGCGGGGATCTAATCATGAATAAAGAAGAAAAACACGAACTTGTTCTTGCCCTTACTGAACAGATTAAGGAGTACGGTAATTTTTATATTACTGATACTTCTGATTTAACCGTTGCAAAAATTAACAATATCCGTCGTAAATGCTTCGAAAGCGATATTGCCATGCAGGTAGCTAAAAACAGCTTGATCAAAAAAGCTATTGAAACTATGGATGGTGATTTTAGCCAGATATATGATGTATTAAAAGGTTCTTCATCCATTCTTTTTTCTAAATCAGCAACTGCTCCGGCAAAACTGATCAAGCAACTAAGAAAAACAGGTGAAAAACCAATTTTAAAAGCAGCCTATATCGATTCGGCCGTATTTATTGGCGACAATCAGTTGGATACTTTGATTAAATTAAAATCTAAAGAACAACTGATCGGAGAGATCATTGGATTATTGCAATCACCAGCTAAAAACGTTATTTCTGCACTGCAATCAGGCGGAAATAAACTGGCAGGAATTGTTAAAACATTACAAGAAAGAGGTTAACGGACGCCTTAGAGTTCGAATTAAACAACAAACGTATTAAAAGAAAAAATTAAATAAAATGGCAGATTTAAAATCATTTGCTGAGCAGTTGGTAAACTTAACAGTAAAAGAAGTTAACGAATTAGCTCAGATATTGAAAGACGAGTATGGAATTGAACCGGCTGCTGCAGCTGTTGCTATAGCAGCTCCTGCTGCTGGTGGTGATGATGATGCTCCGGTTGCTGAAGCAGTTCAAACAGCATTTGACGTTATCCTGAAAGAAGCAGGTGGCGCTAAATTAGCAGTAGTTAAATTAGTAAAAGACCTGACCGGCCTTGGTTTGAAAGAAGCCAAAGATCTTGTTGATGGTGCACCAAAAGAAGTGAAAACTGGTGTAACTAAAGAAGAAGCTGAATCAGTTAAAAAACAATTAGAAGAAGCCGGAGCTGTTGTTGAAGTTAAATAACTTCATTCTCAGCAAAAATAGCATAAGACTCCGACCTGTTTTGGTCGGGGTCTATTGTCGTTTATATTGCCTTATAGATTTGAGGTATTAGATTTGAGATTTGGGACTTTTTTCGCCGACCCATATTTAGGCGTTAAAAATTCACAATCTTTTAGTCCCTTAGCTCACTTCTCGATACTCACATCTATATCAGTTTATTAATAAACTAAAATTATAATCCCTTGGCAAACAAAAATAATCAAAGAGTAAACTTTGCAACCAGTAGAAAGGTATTGGATTACCCTGATTTCCTGGATGTTCAGTTGCAATCTTTCCAGGAATTTTTTCAATTGGAAACCACCTCAGACAACCGTCATAAAGAAGGGCTGTTTAAAGTATTTGCCGAAAATTTTCCGATCTCAGATTCAAGAAACATCTTTGTTTTAGAGTTTCTTGACTATTTTATTGATCCGCCACGTTATGATATACGCGAGTGTATTGAGCGCGGGTTAACTTACAGTGTGCCGTTAAAAGCTAAGCTCCGCTTATCATGTAACGATGCTGAACACGAAGATTTTGAAACAATAGTACAGGACGTGTACCTGGGAACTATCCCTTACATGACCCCTAAAGGTACTTTTGTTATCAATGGCGCCGAGCGCGTAATTGTATCTCAATTACACCGTTCACCAGGCGTTTTCTTTGGTCAAAGCAGGCACACGAACGGTACAAAATTGTATTCGGCCCGTGTTATCCCTTTCAAAGGATCATGGATCGAATTTGCTACAGACGTTAACAACGTGATGTACGCTTACATTGACCGTAAAAAGAAATTCCCGGTTACTACGCTGCTTCGCGCTATCGGTTACGATTCTGATAAAGATATATTAGAGTTGTTTGAACTGGCCGACGAAGTAAAGGTAAGCAAATCAGGCCTTAAGAAATACTTAGGCCGGAAGCTTGCTGCAAGAGTGCTCAAAAAATGGGTGGAAGACTTCGTGGATGAAGATACCGGTGAAGTGGTATCTATCGACCGTAACGAGATCATCCTTGAGCGCGAAACCGTACTGGAAGACGACCATATTGATATGATCATCGATGCAGGCGTGAAGACCGTTATACTGAACAAGGAAGATGCTTCAACCAGCGGTGACTATACTATTATATATAATACCTTACAAAAGGATACTTCAAACTCAGAAAAAGAAGCGGTTGAGCATATCTACCGCCAATTGCGTAACGCTGAACCACCTGATGAAGAAACAGCACGTGGTATCATCGATCGTTTGTTCTTTTCTGATAAAAGATATGACCTGGGCGATGTGGGCCGTTACCGCATCAACCGTAAGTTGAAAATGGATACTTCGGATGAGACCAAGGTTTTAACCAAGCAGGATATTATTGCTATTGTTAAATACCTGATCAAACTGATCAACTCAAAAGCTGAGGTGGATGATATTGACCACTTGTCAAATCGTCGCGTTCGTACTGTTGGCGAACAATTATATGCACAATTCGGTGTTGGTTTGGCACGTATGGCACGTACTATTCGTGAGCGTATGAATATTCGTGACAACGAGGTGTTCACACCAACCGACCTGATCAATGCACGTACCCTGTCATCGGTTATCAACTCATTCTTCGGTACCAACCAGCTTTCACAGTTTATGGACCAAACCAACCCACTGGCAGAGATCACGCACAAGCGTCGTCTGTCAGCCTTAGGGCCCGGTGGTCTGTCACGTGAGCGTGCAGGTTTCGAGGTTCGTGACGTACACTATACCCACTATGGCCGTTTGTGTACTATTGAAACTCCTGAAGGTCCTAACATTGGTTTGATATCATCACTTTGTGTTCACGCCAAGATTAATAACCTGGGCTTCATCGAAACGCCATACAAACGTGTGGTAAACGGTGTAGTATCCATGGCTGAGCCTGTTGTTTA
>JANYAB010000690.1 GCA_025355225.1 Bacteroidota bacterium | reverse complement strand
CTGCTACCGGAAGAAGGCAGCTAAGAGGTAACCGTGGAAATTCCATTTTATCGCCCGATGGAAAAAAAACAGCTTTTATTAAGGATTATAATTTATGGGTACGGGATGTTAAAACCAATGTGCAAACCCAACTTACCACAGACGGAGTAAAGGATGATGGTTATGCTACCGACAATGCCGGCTGGAAATCAAGTGACAGCCCTATCCTGCTTTGGTCGCCTGATTCAAAAAAGATCGCCACTTTTAAACAGGATCAACGGAAGGTGAGCGATATGTACCTGGTTAGCACCAATGTGGGTAAACCTACCCTTAAAGCATGGAAGTATCCGCTTCCGGGTGATAAAGACATCCCGATGATAACGCGGGTAATTATTGAAGTTGACAATCCAAAGATAATCAAACTGCAAATTCCGGCCGACCCACACAGAGCATCTTTGAGCGATGATATTGCAAGCAGCGGAACTTTTGATGATGTAAATTGGAACGCCGATGCCTCACTGCTGGCTTTTGTTTCTACGTCGCGCGACCACAAACAGGAAAAGATTCGTATTGCCAATGCGGCAACGGGTGCTGTCCGTGAGGTTTTTGAAGAAACCGTGCCAACACAATATGAATCAGGATGGGGAGCTATCAACTGGCGGTATCTTGCCGCGTCGAACGAAATAATCTGGTTCTCTGAACGCGATAATCATGGTCACTTGTATTTGTACGATGCCTTAACCGGGAAATTAAAAAACCAAATTACTAAAGGCGAATGGGTGGTAACAGAACTGCTTAAGGTTGATGAAAAAAAACGGACATTATATTTTATGGCCGATGGGATGGATTCAGAAAACCCTTATTTCAGCCGGCTTTGCAAGATTGGACTGGACGGTAAACATTTTACAGTGCTTACGCCCGAAGACGGCAGTCACCAGGTGACTTTATCGCCTTCAAAAAACTATTTTATCGACAGTTATTCAAAACCTGATGTTCCGCCGGTTACTGTTTTGCGGAATATCGACGGAAAGCTTCTCTCCACCTTAGAAAAAACTGATATTTCCAGGCTTACTGCTTCAGGTTGGAAGCCGGTAACCCCGTTTTCTGTTAAAGCGCATGACGGTAAGACCGACATATACGGCCTGATGTTTACGCCAACAAACCTTGATCCGAATAAGAAATACCCTGTCATAGATTATATTTATCCGGGCCCTCAGGGAGGCAGCGTTGGCACCTGGTCCTTTGTAGCGTCGCATGGCGACAACCAGGCGCTTGCTGAATTAGGATTTATCGTAGTAGCAATTGAAGGCACCAGTAATCCCTTACGATCGAAAAGTTACCATGATATGAGCTACGGCAATATGGCCGAAAATACCTTGCCAGACCAGATGACAGGCATACGGCAGCTTGCTCAAAAATATGCTTACATAGATACCGCCAGAGTAGGTATCTGGGGCCATTCGGGCGGTGGTTTTGCCACTGCGGCGGCTATGTTCCGTTACCCGGATTTCTTTAAAGTAGGAATTTCGGAATCGGGTAATCACGACAATCGGAATTATGAGGATGATTGGGGCGAACGCTATAATGGTTTGGTTACCCAATCAAACTATGATGCCCAGGCTAATGAGAATTATGCCAAAAACCTGAAAGGCAAGCTGATGCTTGCCCACGGACTTATGGATGATAACGTGCCACCCCAAAACACTTTACTGGTTGTGGAGGCATTGGAAAAGGCTAACAAGGATTATGATCTTGTGGTGTTTCCAAACAGCCCGCATGGATATGGCTCTTACTCCCAGTACATGACCCGCCGTCGATGGGATTATTTTGTGAAAAATTTATTGGGCACCGAACCACCAAAAGAATATCAGTTAAAAACAAAATCCGACCCGCGGAATGGCGGTGACTAGTGTTAAGTCGATAGTCTTGAGTCGGAAGTCTTAAGTCAAGTTTTGCTCTTTTTCTCACTTAAGACTTTAGACTTTAGACTCAAGACTATAGGTAGTTACTCAACCGCCTACGCGCCGTGTCGACTCACCCCCAACCCC
>JANYAB010000659.1 GCA_025355225.1 Bacteroidota bacterium | reverse complement strand
GCGGCATTTGAAGGGTTAAAATAATTGGTATGCGGATCGATGGCGTTGGTAAAAGCATCCATAAATATCTGGAATACATCCTGATTGTTCAGCTTATTGGATTGCGACAACAAGTTTTCATACCGCTTCTTTAATGTCTCTTTGTTTTTAGCCATATCAGTGCTGGCTAATTTTAAATTGAGCAAGTCGTACTTTACACGCTCACTCCAGATTGTATTCATTTCAGTTTCATTGGCCGCATAGGGCAGACTGTCGCGGTCAAAAACGAATTTCTCATTCGCATTGAAATCATAATTTTTATCCAATTGCGCAATCGAATACTTAATCCGGTCATTGTATCTTTTTTGATATACATTGAATATATAAAATACATCATCAAGTTTTCCCTCTTTCAGGTCGTCATCCAATACAGTTTTAAACCTATCGAAGTCTTTCACATCGGATGCCAGCAGATAATTATGGTTCTCATCTAATGATTTAATATAGCGGTTGTAAACCACCTTCGAGATAGAATCATTTAGTTCGACCTTTTTGTAATTATAATCAGAAATAAATCTGGCTATAGTTTTACAGACAATACTTTGCTGCACCTCGGGTTGCAGATCATTTGAGCCAGTTATTTTGACTGAGTGTGATGGGGATGCTTTGCACGCCAATGCAGCGCCAAGCACCAACAGAATATATATTTTCTTGAACATATCTTTAACTTTCTTTAAATCGGGATTTCTATAAAACATCAATATCTGTGCCTTTTATATGTTTGCTACATGTAAATAAAAAGAGACAGTGTAAATACTGCCTCCAGGTTAAGAATAACAATATTACAAATAATGTTTTATTTGGATAAATAATAATGGCGTTAGTTTAAACCCTACCTAAAAACTTTTTTCGCGGTATCCATTGTCTCAGCATATTTTACCTCGGGTTTAGCCGAAATTGTTCTGTTTTGCTCCAAAAAACCTATCTTTTCATCTATTTCTACTACCGATATTTGCATTCCTCTCGCCCTGGCAAAATCTCTTGCCTCAAGCAGGTCGGCACGCGCCGAAGTCTTATCTCCAAGAAGGACTTTTATTTCAGCCAGGCTAACTAAATTCAATATAGTATGCTTATCATCATTTTGTTCACGGGATAGCTGATTGCTTTGCAAAAAATACCACTTTGCTTCGGAAAGCCGGTTTAACTGTATATATAACTGTGCAAGGTCGCTAAAATTGTAACTGGCCTCATTATATATCCTGAAACGCATATTATGTTTTGCCAGTTTCATTACTGCAACTTCGGCTACTTCAAGGCTGTATTGGCTCTGACTTAGCGTAAGCGGTTGTACAGCGAACTTGCCTGGCTTTGAATTAAGCGATAGACGAGTTATGGAATTATCTTTTAAAGGGGGCAATACAGAAAGTACTTCGTGCTTTTTTAAATTTAGATTTAAATTTAGATTTAAATTTAATTTAATATGCCACCATTGGGCAGATGCCGACAGGCCAATAGTACAAAAGAAAAGGAGCAACCCGAAGCGCATTAAAATTTTATCCCCTCGATTTTAATAGTTTAATTAATTAATTGTAAAGATATTCAAAAATTGGTTCATAACTATTTGCTGCGCAATTTAATTAAAAACCTCAACTTGCCCGTCATGTGATGCCCAAACCATGTAGGGATGTGTATCAGCATGATAAATATCACCGTTTACCGATATACCTATTACCCCGGCAAAACCATTAAACGGTTTTAATTCATTTAAAGTTTTTACTGTAGCCAGTTGCAGGCTCATTCCATCGGTTACCCGTGTAACAATTTTGGGGGCAACGGCGCCGCTTACAATATCTTCGCCTACACCAGTGCAGGATACGCCGGCAAATTCATTTACATAATTGCCTGCCGCCGTTGCCGAATCACTCACCCTGCCCGGCATTTCGAACCCTTTACCGCCTGTGGACGTAGCGGCGGCGAGGTTGCCATAAAAATCGAGCGCAACACAGCCTATTGTTCCCAGGCGAATGGAATCGCTTAGTCTTTTTTCATATTCGTGGCGACGCTGTGGAGTCTCCGGGTTATAATACCCATAGCCGTTATGCAGGGCAAATTCCGACGCTCCCTTGCCACTTAAAACCTTGTCTTCCATCGGCAACAGCTTTTCAGCGATCCTGATAGGGTTTTTTACATTCTCAATATTGATAACGCCCGAAAATTGCATGGTTTTGCCATCCATTAAGGAAGCGCTCATCCTTATTTTTCCGTCACTCTGAATTTGTGACCCTGTACCTGCGTTAAACAGATCGCAATCTTCCAACAGGCATGCCGTGTAAACTACCGTTTCAATGGCATTGTGGCTCTGCAGGTATTTATGCCCCAACTGAACAATCTCATTTAAGGCTTCCTGTTTTGCATGCTTAACCTCCTGGTTTGTTCTCGACTCACTAAAAAAGCCACCGTGAATAATTAGTTTCATCTGCGAGTAATTTGCTTGAATGGCCAGTCTTAAGCCCGTAGTTCTAAGTTCTTAAATGAAAAAAATAATAAAAACTTCGACTTAGGACTAAAGACTTAGAACTTTAGACTTATAAATAACGGCTTATTGCATCAAATCATTGTCCGGGCCTTTTATAAAAACGCCGTCTTCAACCTTAATAATTTTTTTTATCAATAACCGGTGTTGCTGCAGATCATATTTATCGTAAATAGACATTACATGCAGCCGTAGATTTTCAATGGATATTGGCGAACCTAACTCTACATCATATATGTTAGTTTCCACCATGTTCTTTCCATCAACCAAAATAGTTAATCCCGAACCTATGGCTTCCATCATACTACCCTCCGTTATTAACAAACCAGCATCTTCCCCCAATCCAATGCCTAAAATGCCCGGATTACTGGCTACAGCATATAATAAACGCCCAATGCGCCCCCGTTGTACAAAATGAGTGTCAATAATAACGCCATCAATAAAGCCCAGCCCTGCTGTTATCTGCACTTCCCCCTTTATCAGCGCCTCATGACTTTGGCCTCTGTATATCATATGAGTTGATGCCGCAGCAGCACCTGCCGATGTACCCGCAATAACAAAATTTTCTTTCTGATAGCGGTTTTTTAATATTTGGAGGAATTCCGTTCCGCCAAATATCGAACTCAGCCTAAGCTGATCCCCGCCACTGAATATCACTACATCTGCTTTTCGGATACGTTCAAGATAGCTCTTGTTAGCTGCATCCTCCCTGCTTTTAATATGCAGTGTGTTTACCTTAGGTACATTTAACTGGTTAAATGCTTTTATGTACTCGTTGCCTACCAATTCGGGAATTTGCGACGCGGTAGTGATCACTTCAACATGAGATCCCTCATGTTTTGCAGATTCG
>JANYAB010000654.1 GCA_025355225.1 Bacteroidota bacterium | reverse complement strand
AACAAATAACAACAGGTCATACCGTAGTTATGGGTCGCAAAACGTTTGATTCGGTGGGCAAGCCCCTGCCTAACCGGAGGAATATTATTATTACACGCCAAAAAATCAGCATCGAAGGGTGTGAAGTTGCATCTTCTATTAACGAAGCGTTTGCCTTATGTGCTGATGAACAGGAAGTATTTATTGTAGGAGGTGCGGAAATTTACAGGCAGTCTATTCATTTAACAGACCGGATATACCTCACCATTGTTCACCAAAAATTTGATGCCGACAGCTATTTCCCCGAATTCAATTACAATGAGTGGGTGGAAACCGAGCGGGAGGACCATGAACCTGATGAGAAAAATAAACTTGCGTACTCGTTTATTACCCTGCAGCGGCGCTAACATTTAAAAGCTTTATTTTGTTTGAATATAAAATTTTATGCTTATAAAATTTTATTAGATTTGCCGTCTTGTTAAAAAAGGCTTATAAACTAATTTATTATATATTATAATTTACAATGCAAGGTAAAGGGGTTATTAAATTTTTTGCCATTCTGTTGGCAGCAGTGTGTATTTACCAGCTTTCGTTTACATGGGTAGCGAATAAGGTTGAGGGGGATGCCAAGAAATACGCTAAAGGAAATGCGGTAAAAGAAAAAGCATATCTGGATTCTATTTCAACACAACCGGTTTACCCGGTACTAAAGTACGACTATCAATATTGCCAAAGTCATGAGCTCGCACTCGGCCTCGACCTCCAGGGTGGTATGAGTGTTACCATGCAGGTGTCATTGCGCGGACTCGTAAAATCGTTATCAGGCAACAACCCTGACGTTGTTTTTACCCAGGCTTTAGACCGGGCCGATGTTGACAGCAGGACCAGTCAGATTGATTACATTACCCTGTTTGTTAACGAGTATGAAAAATTGAACCCTAATGGAAAATTAGCTTCGATTTTTTCAACAAGGGACAACCAGGAGCACTTGAAGTTCAACGCCAGTAACAACGAGACTGAAACCTATCTGAAAGAACAGGCAGATGTGGCCGTACTGCAAACCTATACAGTATTAAATACCCGTATCGACCAGTTTGGCGTAACACAGCCTAACATTCAACTTTTAAAGGACAAGAACCAGATATTGATAGAGCTACCTGGCGTTACGGAGCCAGATCGTGTTCGTAAACTTTTACAGGGAACAGCCAAGCTGGAATTTTATCAGACCTACGATAATACTGAAGCCTACCAGGTGCTGGCCAATGTGAATGGTTTCCTCGCGGCAAAAAATAAAACAGCTAAAAAGGACTCTTCACAAACTGCCGCTAAGCAAACAGGAAACCAAACAGCAAGCGCTAAAAAAGATACTGCTGCTAAATCTGGCTTGTCGCTTTTAAGCAAGCTTAATAAAAGCACAACAAAAGATTCATCGTCGTTAACCGGCAAATCGGCGTTAGCCAACCAAAACCCATTGTTTTCGATAATACAACCGGTTACTTACCAGGGCGAAAGTGGGCAAGTGCAATTACGTCCGGGCCCGGTTGTTGGTTACGTCACCCAAAAGGACATCGCCAGGGTAAATGCTTACCTAAACAGCCCTGAAATTAAGGCGATAATCCCGCAAAGCATGAAATTTCTTTGGGGTGTAAAACCAATTGAAAAAACCAAAATTTTTGAACTATATGCTATAAAATTAGCAGGTGCAGAAAACGGCCCGGTACTTATAGGCGATGTGATAAGCGACGCAAGAAGCGATATAGACCAATCCAAGGGCGGTTGGGAAGTTACCATGTACATGAATCCACAAGGTGCGCAAAAATGGAAAGAGATTACCGCAGAGGCTGCGCCTGGCCCAACTCACAAAGATCCAAAAGCTATCGCTATTGTACTCGACGACAATGTTTATTCAGCACCAAACGTTCAAAATGAGATTTCGGGCGGGGTATCTTCTATATCAGGTGGTAATTTTACACAGGAAGATACCAAAGACTTAGCCAATGTGCTAAAAGCGGGCCGTTTGCCGGCTCCGGCTTTGATAGTTTCTGAAGCCACCGTTGGACCTACCCTGGGTCAACAGGCTATTCACGCCGGGTTATTATCATCCCTTTTAGGTTTTGTGGTGGTGCTGATATTCATGATCACCTACTACAATCGTGCAGGTACCATCGCGGTAGTAGCCGTAATTTTCAACATGTTCTTCTTGATGGGGGTATTGATCAGCTTAAATGCCGTATTAACCATGCCGGGTGTTGCAGGTATCGTATTAACGCTGGGTATATCGGTTGATGCCAACGTACTGATCTATGAACGGGTACGAGAGGAACTTCTACTGGGCAAATCGCTCAAACTGGCTGTAGCCGATGGATTTAAACATGCACTTCCATCCATATTAGATTCAAACATCAGTACCTTCTTAACAGGTTTGATCCTGTTCATATTCGGAAGCGGCCCGATCCAGGGATTTGCAGTGGTATTAATGATCGGTATCGCTACTTCTTTGTTTTGCTCATTGCTGATATCAAGACTTATTTTTGAATGGATGACCAACAAAGGTTGGGATATAAAATTCTCAAATCCATGGAGCTCACACACCTTTAAAAATGCAAACTACGCTTTTGTAAAAAACCGCTTTAAGTTTTATATATTCTCAGGTGCTTTTATCATTGCCGGGATAGTATCCATGTTTACCCAGGGATTTAATTACGGTGTAGACTTTGTGGGTGGTCGTACTTATGTAGTACAGTTCAACAATTCTAATGTAACCACCCAGGACGTACATAGTGCTATTGACCAGGTTTTAGGCGCCAGTGAGGTTAAAACCTTTGGTACCGATAAAATTAGCATAACCACCAAGTACCTTATTGAAGATAACAGCACTTCTGCTGATGCTAAAGTTGAAACCGCGCTCATCGACGCTTTGAGTCATAAGCCGGAAACCAAAATAGCTGGAACGAACATTGTAAAATTCCAGAAGGTTAAGGCGACCATTGCCGAAGGACTTAAAAAATCCGCTTTCTGGACAGTGCTTTTTGCCATTATCATCATATCGTCCTACATATTGATCAGGTTCCGTAAGTGGCAGTTCAGTTTAGGAGCGATGTTTGCTACCGCGCATGATGCAGCGATGGTGCTCGCATTTTTCTCACTGTTTAAAAATGTATTGCCATTCCTTGATATCGACCAATCATTTATTGCTGCCATATTGACTGTAATTGGCTACTCGATAAATGATACTGTGGTTGTATTTGACCGTATCCGCGAGTTCCTGGAGTTGCACCATTCAAAAACTGATGATCCTAAGGAAGTGATCAACCACGCCATCAATAAAACGTTAAGCCGAACCATTATAACGGCGCTGACTGTATTATTTGTGCTGATTGTGTTGTTTATATTCGGTGGAGACGTGATCCGCGGATTCTCTTTCGCCTTATTGATCGGTGTATGTTTCGGTACTTACTCGTCTATTTGTATCGCAACACCTATAATTGTTGATTTCGGTAAAAAAGACCTTAAGTAAAGTCATTTAAATTCAATCTTAAGGCTCCAAAACAAAATTTGGAGCCTTTTTTGTTTATAGTTTATACAAACAGTAACCTATGAATTCGACAGATAAATCAAAATTTCCCCTCGTAGTAATTGTAGGCGGTGGATTTGGCGGGCTCGAAGTGGCCAAAGCTTTAGCTGATGAACCGGTTGATGTTTTAATGATTGATAAACATAACTATCATACTTTTCAACCCTTGCTTTACCAGGTGGCGACAGGTAGTCTTGAAGCCGGGTCAATCGCCTTTTCGCTGCGAAAAAACTTTGACGATCAAAAGAATTTTCGTTTCAGAATGGCCGAAGTGACAAAAGTAAATGCTGATGAGAATACCATTGATACCTCCATTGGCGAAATTGCTTATGATTACCTGGTAATAGCCACTGGTTCGACGACTAACTTTTTCGGAAACAAAGACATTGAGCACAACGCGATGTCGATGAAATCAATACCAGAGGCGCTTAACCTCCGGTATATGATCCTGCAAAACCTGGAAGAAGCCGTATTGCAAAAAACTAAAGAAGAACGCGAACCCTACCTTAGCTTTGTTTTGGTCGGGGCGGGACCCACCGGCGTGGAATTAGCGGGCGCATTAGCCGAGTTGCGTAATCACATTCTCAATAAAGACTACCCCGAACTGCAAAAGGAACATATGAAAGTTTACCTGGTCGACTTTTTGCCAAAAGTATTAGGCGCAATGTCGGACCAGGCTTCTGCAGCTGCAAAAGATTTTTTAACCAAGATGGGCGTTGAAGTTTTACTAAATGTAAAAGTAGAAAGTTACGACGGCAACGAAATAAAGTTTGAAGGCGGCAAGAGTATTATTTCTAAAAATGTGATCTGGTCGGCCGGGGTAACAGGAGTAGTGCCCGAAGGATTTAATGAGGATATTATCTTGAGAGGCAACAAGATCGGGACCGATAACATTTGCAGGGCAGAAGGATATTCAAATATTTTTGCCATAGGCGATGTTGCGGCGATGGTAACCCCGGAAACACCGAAGGGACTTCCGGGCGTGGCCCAGGTTGCGATACAGCAAGGTAAAAATGTAGGTAAAAACATTTTGCGTATTATAAGAGGAGAACCTACAGAACCCTTTAAATATTTCGACAAAGGTTCATTAGCGACCATAGGGCGTAACAAAGCAGTAGCCGACCTCGGAAAGATCAAATTCCAGGGATTTTTCGCCTGGATGGTTTGGATGTTTGTTCACCTCATCTCGTTATTAGGCTTCAGAAATAAGGTAGTCGTTTTTGTCAATTGGGTAGGAAGTTACATTAGTAATAATGGCGGGTCACGTTTAATCATTCGAAGATATGTTAAGGAACCCGTTCTGATGGATGAAGAAGCGGTGCCAAAATCAGAATAATTACTGGTATGAGTTGATGATAAATACTTAAACCAGCTATATTCGTTTGAAAATAGACCAGTATATGAAAACATTGATATTATGCTGCGCATTGGCCCTGATGGGAATTAAAGCCCTTGCCAAGGAAGAACCGGTACATATTTACAGCGTAAATAATTCTACAAAAAATCAGCAAACAGATACTATCAGTTTAC